>MUKC01000011.1 GCA_002049795.1 Desulfobacca sp. 4484_104
CAAAAAATCTTGGAACTGACCCGCAGTAAATCTCCCCTGGTGTTTAAACCATTGCCCCAAGACGACCCCCAGCAACGTTGCCCCGACATTAGCAAAGCTCAGGCGCAACTGGGATGGTGCCCGACCATCACCTTAAGCGAGGGACTAAATGCGACGATCCCTTATTTCGCCGATAAGCTCAAACCATGTGGTTAACCACAAGTGGCCCCGGCTGCTTAGCGTTGTTCTGCTGTGCTGGTGGCTGGGGATTTGCGGCTGGGGTTGCGGCCAGCCCCAAGGGCCGCCGCAATACGGCATGGTCCAAGAAGTCGTGGACGGCGATACCATAAAACTGGTCGATGGCCGCAGCGTGCGCTATCTGGGCATTGATACCCCAGAGATGGGGCGCAACCATCACCCCCCCGAGTTTCTGGCCCAGGAAGCCAAAGAATTTAATAAAAAACTGGTGCAGAATCAAAAACTGCGCCTGGAGTATGATGTGGAGCGTTATGACCAATATGGCCGCGTGTTGGCTTATATATTTTTACCCGATAAGCGTATGGTCAACGCCGAACTGATCCGCCAAGGCTTGGCTCAGGTCTATCTGTTCCCGCCCAATGTCAAGTACCGGGACTTATTGGTGGCCTGTCAGCGTCAGGCCCTGGAGGCCCGGCAGGGTCTCTGGCAGCGCCCGTTAAAGGCCGATGAACCCTATTATGTCGGCAATAGCCGCAGCTTTCGTTTTCATCGCCCCCACTGCCGGGGAGCCAAAAGCATGGCTAAACCTAACCGCATTATTTTTGATCATCCCCGCGCTGCCTATCTCCAAGGTTACAGTCCTTGTAAAATGTGTCGTCCTTGATACCGCTTTCGGTTTCCGGTTTTCTGTTAAAAATCTACAAAATTCTTGGGCGTTATTTAAGGTATCTTAAAAGGCTGGGCGTCGCGGCACACCCGTCCGCCCTGTTCAATAATTTTCTTCATATAAGGGGGCAAAAATGGTAGGGTGGCAGAAAACTCAGGGCCATACCAGGAGAGCGGCGGGACGCGGCGGGAAGTCAAGCGCTGCGCCACGGTAGCAGGGGCAGGCCACTCCAAGGTGTGGTCGCCAGCCAGGATAAAACCGTACAGGTCGTCAAAGCTGGCAATAAAGGCGGCGTAAGGGAAAACCTGCGGGAAAACCGCCCCAATGGTGCGATACAGATGCGGGATAAAATGCGGGGCGCGCTCCGCCGAACCGGATTGCACGCTGAACAGCCCCAATCGACCCAGCTTCACTTTAATAAGCTCAAACATTTCTTGGGTAAACAGATATACCGCCGGGCCGCCGGCCAGGGGATCGGTAATATCCACCAGAATAGCGTCAAAACTCTGATCGGGCTGTTGGGCTAACCAGGCCCGGGCATCTTCGTGGCGCACCTCGACCCTGGGGTCGTCAAAGGCCCCGGCATGAAAGCTAGGCAGCCATTGGCGACACAGCGCAACGATTTCGGCATCCAGATCCACCATGACCACTCGGTTCACACAATCGTGCTTCAGTACTTCCCGGAGCGTAGCCCCCTCGCCGCCCCCCAGGATGGCCACTTGCCGGGGCCGGGGATGGGCAATCAGGGCCGGGTGGACCAAGGCCTCATGGTAAATAAATTCATCCCGCTCGGCTGATTGAATCACTCCATCCAGCACCAATACCCGGCCCATAAAGGGGTTCTCCCAGATTTCATAATCCTGAAATTGGGTCCGTCCTTGGGCCAGGACCCGCGTTTTGCGGTATGCGGAGCAGTCGTCCGGGGAATCTTGCGCCAGGTACCAGTCACCATCAGGCCAGGCAGTAGTCATCGGCCATTATCCTCTTCATTAAAATATTTTCGGGCCTAGAAATAATATGTTTATTTTACTATAGAAAACACTAAAATGACAACAACTTGCCGACTCCGGCCAGAGACTGTTTTCCAGGCTCGCTGCCGATAGAATGTCAGCTAGCGGTTCAACTGATTGATATATCCGGCAGCAGGCAGTTAGACGGTGCTCCCTCCCGATAACCGAGGCAACAGATTTTTTTTAAAAAAAATGCTCCCTCCCGATAACCGAGGCAACAGATTTTTTTTAAAAAAAAATATTTAAAATGCAGTCCACATGGTATTTTTATATTGTCAGAATATCTAAACCTGTGCTATGGATAAACATTAATTACCGATCTACTCCACCGACTGCCAAGAAAACAATCTAACTGCAAGAACTACCGATGCTTTAGTAGCCTGAAGGGGAAACAATTTTACTACAAGGGGGGGGTGGTTAGCAGATTAACATATTAGATTAATTGATGATTTATAAGTCAAGGGGACTTACCGGGCAGGTAGGTAGCTGGTTAACCGATAACAGTTTAAAGGAGAGAGGGAGAAAAGGAATGACCAAAGCAGAATTAGTAGCTCGGATTGCCGGAGAAGCTCAGGTAACCAGGTCGGATGCAGAAAAAACCCTTAACGCCTTGATCCATAGCATCACCGATATCTTACAGAATCAGGGGCGTTTAACTTTGGCCGGGTTTGGTACTTTTTTGGTAAGCGAGCGCAAAGAACGAGAGGGACGCAATCCCCAGACCGGGGAACCCATTAAGATCGCCGCAACCCGAGTGGTTAAATTCAAACCAGGCAAGGCCCTCAAAGACTCAATCAAATAGGGTCCGTGATGGCCCCAGTGCCAAATTTTTATCAAGCCGGTAGCAATCAGGGTGTAGCCTCAGCCCAGATTATTCGCCCCTGTCCCCCGTGCAGGGGCGAATTTTTGTCAAGCGTTAATTTGACTTTGAGGCGGACCGCGCCACCCCGATGGGACAAGCGGCTATTTTTCTTTACTCCAAAAATTATGGCTAAAAACTATTATCAGATTCTGGAAATACCGCCCGACGCCGGCACGGAAGAGATCAAGAAGGCCTATCGCCACCTGGCCCTGAAATACCATCCCGATAAAAACCAGGGACAGGTCTGGGCGGCCGAAAAATTCAAGCTGGTCAGCGAGGCCTACGGCGTTCTCATTGATCCTCAAAAGCGGCAGCAGTATGACCGCCAGCAGCAAGAAGCACCACACGCCGCGGCTAACCAGGGTGGCTTCGACTTTTCCCAAGCGGAAATCTTTAAAGATTTAATGCAGAACCAATCGGCCTGGGAAATATTTCGCGAAATGGCGAGGGAAACCCGGAGCTTCAGATTTGACGAGAATTTTTTACAGCAGATCTTTGGAGCGAACCCCCGAGCCGCGGCTAAATCTGGTTATCGTTCCTTAGCTGGCGGGACCGACTATTACACTAAAGCCCCCACTAGCCTGGAGCGCCCTCCAGGGTTCTGGCGGCGGCTGCTCTGGTCCCTCGATAGGCTCATGTCGTGGCTGGATAATAAATTTGCTCCGGCTTCAGATTGGCAAATGGGGTCATACCCTAAGGCCGCAAACCAAGTGGTAAATCTGAAATTATCCCGCCAGTCCGCAGCTCAGGGAACGGAAATCAAATTAACGGTTAACGATCCGTCGGGTAAAAGGCAGTGGCGAGTAAAAATCCCGCCTGGAACCCGGCAGGGTGACCGTCTGCGGCTGCAAGGCATGGGCACGAGGAACGGCATACAGGGGGGAGACCTATACCTCAAGATTACCCTGATCGACTAGCTGAGATGATTCTTAGCGGCGGGCAACAGATTTTCTAGGACTGAGACCAACAAGTGTTGATCTTCCGGAAGTAGGGTGCGGACATCCAGGAGCAGGCGGTCCTGTTCCAGACGGGCAATAACCGGAGGGTTAGCCTGACGCAGGCGGGCCTCCAAGTGATGGGCGGCCCACTCCGGATGCGCCACACTTAGGGCTTGACTTGGTAAGGCCAATTGTGGTAAGGCGCCGCCCCCCACTCGGGCCAGACTAGGGCACAGACCAACTTGCAGCCCATTAATCAAGCGACTGCGCAAGCGGCGGACCAGGTTTTGGGCCTGGCGCTTGACCTCAGCTAAGGGTCGGGTTAAGATCCACAGGGTGGGAATGGCGGCAACCGCCCGAGGTTCATCCAAATAGAGACGTAAAGTGGCTTCCAGGGCGGCCAGGGTAAGCTTATCAGGGCGTAGGGCCCGGGTCAGGGGATTGCGCTTCAGTCGCTCTACAATGGCTTGATCTCCCAAGACCAGGCCGGCTTGAGGACCGCCCAGGAGTTTATCGCCGCTGAATAACACCAGGTCCACTCCGGTCTTCAGGGCCTCGGTCACTGTCGGCTCTTTTTCCAATCCATAACGGCTTAGGTCGATGAGACAGCCGCTCCCCAGGTCTTCCACTACTGGCAGACCATGCTGATGCCCTAATGCCACCAGATCGGCCAAAGGCACCTCGTGGGTAAATCCCAGGATCCGGTAATTGCTCATATGGACCTTGAGCAGGACGGCGGTTTCGGGGGACAGGGCGGCCTCAAAATCCCGGAGATAGGTCTTATTGGTGGTTCCCACTTCACGCAGCCGGGCGCCGCTCATGGCCATGATTTCCGGCATTCGGAAGGAGCCGCCGATCTCCACTAGCTGTCCCCGGGAGACAATTACTTCCCGTCCCTGAGCCAGGGTATTGAGGGCCAACATCACCGCGGCGGCATTATTATTAACAATCAGGGCCGCGGCGGCCCCGGTTAAATCCCGCAGCAGACCCTCCAGATGGTCATGCCGCGACCCTCGACACCCGGCATCAAGATCGTATTCCAGATTGGAGTAGTAGCCGCCGACTTCCAGTAAGCGCTCCAGGGCCACCGCTGGCAAGGGCGACCGCCCCAGATTGGTATGAATGATGACCCCGGTAGCATTGATTACCCGACACAGCCGGGAACGCTGGGCCTGCACCAGCCTGTGATGTATATACTGGAGCAGCTCGCTGCGGTTAAGGTCGCTGGGTAAACGATCCAAAGCGCCTGCAAGCAGGTGGCGGCGTTGGGTCTCCAGGCTATCCCGAATTACTTGAGTCATCAATTTCCGGGGAAGATGCCGCGACGATGCTTGAGACTCAAAGTACTGCAGGAGTTCATTGACCCCGGGCAGTTGTCGGAGCAAGTGGCTGCGCTTGATATCCATAACGTTTTCCTTTATTAATGAAATATGCCAGCAAAAATAGTATCTGTCAATTTCTCAGCTCCGGCCTAAATCCATCAGCCCTACGGCTGAGCAGGTTGACAAGATAATTTTCATCCCGAAATTTCCGCGCCCCTGGAGAGAGGAAGATATAAATTTGAAGTTATTAGGATTCCATAAAGTTTTTTATCCTACTCAACTCTTCCCCAAAAGTGGGCATAATGGGTTTCCGGAGGAACACCAGATAATCTTGCGATTTTCCGGTCCTGATGGCGAGGGCAGTAAAAATCTTGAAACTTATGCCGTTAAGATAGTATAAAGAAAAATATTTGAGCCTACCCGGAGTAACAAGGATGGTTTAGGATGAGCAGGCAGATCTGGCTTCTGTGGCCAGTGCTGATATTATTGATAGTTGTTCCGGTCTGGGGCCAGGAGTTGGAGCTCTTTAAGACCGAGCATCTTGCAGGGGGACCCTGGACGATCAGGGCGGAGCGAATCACCTATGACGCCGATACCCGAACCTACGATGCCCAGGGGCGGGTTGAGATTCGTCAAGGAAACCGGCGTATTACCAGCGATCATATCCGGCTCAATGAAACCACCAAAATCGCCATGGTGGAAGGCCATGTGGTAATGGTGCTGGAAGACGACATCCTAACCGGTCGGGCCGGACACTTTAATCTGGCCACGCAGTGTGGCGAAATGCAGGAGGCCCGCTTATTTTTGAAAAAGAATCATTTCCATGTGAACAGCAGTCTGATCCGTAAGACGGGTGACAATTCTTATCATGCTGAACGCTGTGTAGTCACTACCTGTGATGCTGACCACCCGGTATGGAGTTTTTATGCCCGGGAACTCGATGTGGTGTTGGAAGGCTATGCTACCGGTAAGTTGAGCCTGATAAAAGTAGGAGTCATGCCGATAATGTTCCTGCCGGTGGCGGTGATTCCGGTTAAAACTACCAGACAAAGCGGGTTTTTGATGCCGCACTATGGTCAGCATCGAGCCGGCGGCACGGTGGTGGAGATGCCTTTATTCTGGGCTATCAATAATTATATGGATGCTACATTATATCCAATGCTGATCAGCTCTCGGGGTTATCTGCAGGGCGGCGAATTTCGTTACGCCGCCAGTCAGAAATCCGGGGGAATCTTAAGGCTAGCCTATCTCCGGGACGGCAAGGAAGACGCTCCCACGCCACATCGTTATTGGGTCAGCGGCATGACCAACCAGGACTTGCCCGGAGACTGGCAGGTTAAAGCTACCATTGATCGGGTCAGTGACGCCCAGTATTTGGAAGATTTTAATTTCGGGTATCTGGGATTGAATCATTATAACGATAATCTGAAGGCGAGTTATGGTAGAAATCTGGAACAAGAAGAGGTTAAGACCAGGGTTTCTTCTTTACTCCTGAGCCGGAATTTTTCATTAGTTAACCTGACCGCCTTCTCGCGCTACTACCAGCGCCTGTTGAGTTCCGATCCTGAACCCTATCACAAAGTACCATCGTTGAGCATGAATACGGTCAATATTCCGTTGGGGAATTGGCCCCTGTTATTGGGGATCGATACCCTGTATACTCATTACTATCAGACTCATGGCCTGGCCGGACATCGACTCGACCTGCATCCCCAATTACATCTTCCCGTGCGCTTGTTGGGAGCCCTGGATTTAAGAACCAGGTTTGGGTTCCGAGAGACGGCCTATGGCATCGATAAGCAGGGGGAACATCAGCATTTAGATGACTATTCGAGCCGACAGCTGTATGATTTAAAGATTAACTTGTCAACCTCTCTCTGTCGTGATTATGGCCATCATGCCGGGTCCACCAGTTTTTGGCGTCATGTTTTACAGCCGCAAATCAGTTATTGGAACCTGCCCAATTATACCATTGACCGCTATCCCCCTTTTGATCCGATTGATCTGGGCTGGCGAGATCAGACTGACCGTAATCTGCCGATTCTGGAGGGTGACGAACCATTGGGAGGGGTTAATGCCATAACCTATTCGCTCAGCAATAGTTTCTTCCGGCGTTCGGTTAATTCCCAGGGGCAGGCTCAGGTCCGGGAGATTTTTTGGCTGCGCTTTAGCCATGGTTGCTTTTTTAACTCCGCCCATTATGGACTGGACGGTACACTTCAGCCGCATCATCGGTTTTCCGATATATTAACTGAATTTGAGTGGCACCCCTGGAAAAAGCTTGGGTTAGGACTGGATCTGGGAACCTCGCCTTATAAAGAAGGACTGAATCGGGTTGATCTTAGGATGACTTACCATGATCAGCAGCGACAAAACTATTTAAGTGTTGATTATCTTTATTTAAAAGGTTATGCTCAACAGATCAACACCGTGGCCTATCTCAATCTTTTCAGGTCTTTTAAAACTTGGATTACTCATCAACACACCTTTGTTTCCGAGGACCGCTTGGAAACCAGGTACGGAGTGATCTTCCAACGGCAGTGTTGGGGCTTGAGCCTTAACTTTACTGATCGTCCTGACGATAAACGGGTAGGGTTTACCATCTTTATCCCTGGTTGGGGAGAGAAAATGATGGGCGCTCCCGTGCAACCCTGAGCAAGATACCCTTTAAGGCTTCACCGGGTGACCTTTCTTAGCACTAAAGGTGCAGAATTATTATACACATAAGAGCTTGAGGTGAAAAATGAGGATAGCCGTTATTGGTACCGGATACGTCGGTCTGGTTACCGGGGCCTGTTTTGCCGAAATGGGCAATGACGTCATCTGTGTTGACATTGACCAGACCAAGATTGACTTACTCCAGCAAGGTCAGATTCCGATTTATGAGCCGGGTCTGGAGGAAATGGTGCGCCGTAACTGCCAGGAGCAACGTCTTTATTTTACCACTGATATGCTTCAGGCCGTGGAGAAGAGCCTGTTCTGCTTCATCGCCGTCGGCACCCCCCAGGATAAGGATGGTTCCGCGGATCTCTGTTTTGTCTTGGAAGTTGCGCGCGATATCGGCCGATACCTTAACGGCTATAAGGTTATTGTCGAAAAATCAACCGTGCCCGTGGGCACCGCCCTTAAAGTTCAACAAGCAATCAAGGAAGAACTCAGCAAGCGGGGTGTAGAACATGAGTTTGATGTGGTCTCTAACCCGGAATTTTTGAAAGAGGGCACTGCCATTGATGACTTCATGAAACCGGATCGGATTGTCGTAGGCTGCGATAACGTCCGAACCGCCGAGTTGATGAAGGAACTCTATGGCCCCTTTGTCCGCACCCATCATCCGATTATTTTAATGGACGTGGTTTCCGCCGAGCTGACCAAATATGCCGCTAATGCCTTCCTGGCCACCAAGATTTCATTCATCAATGAAATTGCCAATATCTGTCAAAAAGTCGGAGCCAACGTTACTGACATCCGCCGCGGTATCGGCTCTGATCAGCGTATCGGCAATCAATTTCTGTTTCCGGGCTTGGGGTATGGGGGCTCTTGTTTCCCCAAAGATATGCAGGCCCTGATCAAAACCGCCCAAAATCATAATTACCAGCCCCGGATTTTGGAGGCCGTCGAAGCCGTTAATCAAGACCAACGTCGAATTTTCATTGAGCAGGTATTGGATTACTTCCAAAGGGACCTGAAAGGGAAGACCCTGGCCTGCTGGGGGCTGTCGTTTAAACCTCTGACCGATGATATGCGCGAGGCCCCGTCCTTGACCGTCATCTCTCGCCTGATCGAGCACCAGGCGCACATTCAGGCGTACGATCCCAAGGCCATGCCGTTTGCCAAGCAAATTCTGGGCGAAAATCAGGCGATTTTCTTTGCCGAATCTGCCTACCAGGCCCTGGAAGGGGTGGATGGCCTGATGATCGTCACGGAATGGATGATGTTTCGCGAACCCGATTTTGAGCGCATGAGGGGCCTCATGAGGGCGCCGGTGATTTTTGATGGCCGTAATCTATACGACCCGGACAAGATGCGCAAGAAGGGCTTCACCTATTTTAGTGTCGGCCGAGAGAAGGTGTTTTCCTGATATCCCTGCCGGCCGGCGGTGATATAAAATTACTTGAAGCCGATGACCGCGTTTGAGAGATTGGACATTTCCCTGCCGGCCATGGAGCGTTTGCGCCAGCTAGACTTAGGCGAACTGTCATCCCTGACCGTGCTGGTCGCCGGAGACTTCATGCTCGACGAATACCTCTGGGGCCAGGTCGAGCGGATCTCCCCGGAAGCGCCGGTCATGGTAGTTAACGTCGAACACGAAACCCGCGTATTGGGCGGGGCCGGCAACGTGGTCAATAATCTCGTGGGCCTGGGGGCCCAAGTGCAGGTCTTGGGACTGGTGGGCCATGATCAAGCTGCAGCTTATCTGCGGGAAGAGCTCAGGCGCCTGGGAGTTGATGATAGTGGTCTGATCACCGATTCCGAGCGACAGACTACCCGCAAAACCCGGGTAATCGGTAGCAATCAACAGATCGTCCGGTTAGATCGTGAAGACCGGCAGAGTGCCAGAGGGGATTTAGAACAGAATAGCCTCCAACGTTTAAACGATTGTCTGCCTGCTCTGGATGCCATCATTATCTCCGATTACGGCAAGGGGATGCTGACCCCTACCCTGCTAAAAAGCTTGATAGAGACCGGCCGTAAACAGGGACTGCCGGTGGTGGTGGACCCCAAGGGTAACGACTTCTCCCGTTACCGTCGGGCCACCATCATCACCCCCAACCGCAAGGAAGCGGAAACCGCGCTCGGTTTGGCTCTGAACCGCCCCGATGATTTCATCCGCGCCGGAAATCAACTGTGTCAAGACCTCGAAACTGAGGCTATTTTAATCACCCAGGGGCCAGCCGGGATGACTCTGTTTCGTTCTTCGGCCCCCGCTTTGCACATCCCGGCCCAGACCCGGGAGGTCTTCGATGTCTCGGGGGCCGGAGATACCGTGGTGGCGGTGGTCAGTCTGGGGCTGGCCCGCTGGCGGGACCCAGTGCTGGCCGCCACCCTGGCCAATATTGCCGCCGGAGTGGTAGTGGGTAAGGTGGGAACCGCGCCCATTTATCGGCCCGAATTGGAGGAAGAACTCCAGGCCCGCGGCGAACGCAGTTATGAGAAGATCGTCAGCCTGGCCGAGCTACGGCTCTTGGTGCCTCGCCTGCAAGCTCAGGGCAAACGGGTGGTCTTCACTAATGGCTGCTTTGATTTGTTGCATTGGGGGCATATCAAATTTTTGGAGGAATCCCGTCGTCAAGGAGATCTGTTGATTGTGGCGGTGGATTCCGATGCTTCAGTGCAGCGGGTCAAGGGCGAGGGCCGCCCGGTGATTGGCGAACAACAGCGTTTGCGGATGTTGGCGGCCTTTAAGGCCGTGGATTATGTAACCTTATTCGCTTCTGAGCAGTTACCGGAGATTTTGTCGGCATTGCAGCCGGAAATTTTGACCAAAGGCAGCAACTACCCCGAGACCGAGGTAGCCGGCCATGACCTGGTGCGCAGTTACGGCGGGCAGGTAGTCTTGATTCCCATCACCGATGCCATCTCCATACGTGGCCTGATCCGCCAGATCAAGGAAGGCAATGCCTGACTAAGGGCCGCCTAATCTGGAAAGACAAGAAGTTTTTAGGAACTTGTGATGAGCTATTTACAACATGGTAAAAGAATCGCTATCTGGCTTACCGTACTCGGCATTTTTATCCTCATGAGTATTCCGGTCCAGGCCATTAACGGTACCGCAGTGGGATTGCAGCAGGATTTTATCCGAGTGGTAGAACGCATCATGCCGTCGATTATCAGCCTCCGCTGTACCAAGGTGGTGACGGTGACTCCTTTTCGGGGATTCAGTAAGGATTTTTTTCGCGGGACGCCGTTCGAAGGTTTTTTCCGGGAATACACCCCACCACCTGCCTATCGGCAAAAACGTCTAGGCCAGGGGTCAGGCCTGATCGTCGATCGCCGCGGCTATGTTCTCACCAATTATCATGTGGTGGCTGGCGCCCATGGGATCACGGTGCGGCTCAATGATGGACGCCAGGTTATCGGTAAGGTTATTGGGGGAGACAAGAAGTCCGATCTGGCCCTGATCAAAATTCCGGCTGCAGACCTGCAGCCAGCCCCCTTGGGGGATTCCGATCAGATTAAGGTGGGCCAGTGGGCCATTGCCATCGGCAGCCCCTTTGGCCTGGAACACACAGTCACGGTCGGGGTCATCAGCGCCACCGGCCGCCGTGGTTTAGGTCGCCGGGTTTTTGGAGACTTCATTCAAACCGACGCCTCGATCAATCCGGGCAACAGCGGCGGCCCCTTGCTGAATATCAACGGCCAGGTGATCGGCATCAATGCCATGATTGTCGCCCCCGGCCAGGGTATCGGCTTTGCCATCCCCATCAATCTGGCCAAAGAAATCATGGCCCAGTGGATCAAATGAAGAGGCCCAGGGCATGTCGGAACATCCTGGCGAGGCCCAATTAAGAGCCAATTTTGCCCGGGTTAAGGAGATCATCAGCGACCAGGAAATGTTAGAGCGGGTGCCGCTGGAGGTGCTGGAATTCTCCCCCGCTCATTTGGAAGATCTGGTTAAATTTGCCTATTTCGGCGGCTTTATCGATATGGGCGATGTACGTCGCTTGCTCCTCTTGGAACGCCGTCAACTCCAACAACGGCTCATGGCCTGGTATGAAGAGGTGCGCGAAAAAGGCTGCTGGTTGTGCTAAACCAAATTTTTAGTTAGGTAGGGGCGACCCGCCGGGTCGCGCCTACGACCACAGAGCAGATTGTGGGTACCGATTAGTAACTGCTACGCGTAATATTATTCTGACCATATTTCACAAACCAACTCAGCAAAGATTCCATATGACCTCAAGAAAAAAACCGCGCCAACCCCAACCGGCCGAACCCCAACAAGTGCTGCAGGTCTTCCGTAGCGCCAAGCGGCCTTTATTATTAAAAGAAGTAGCCGCCTCAATGGAAATTCCGCCCTCGGCCGCGCGTAAGCTAAAGAGATTGGTCCAGGATCTGGTTAAGGCAGGGAAATTGGTCCGGTTGGAAGGGAAACGCTATGGTCTGACGGCCGGGCTGAATCTGGTAGCCGGGCAACTGTCGGTCCATCCCGAGGGCTACGGCTTCGTCAGTCCGGAAACCGGCGGCACCGATGTCTTCATTAATCCGGTCAACCTTAAGGAAGCCCTGCACGGCGACCGAGTGATTGCCCGGGTGGAGCACGTCGGTCGCCGCGGCCGCCGGGAAGGACGGATTATCCGCATCCTGGAACGACGGCTGAAAAAGGTCGTGGGCCTGTTATCCCAGGCCGCGGATATTTATTATGTTACTCCTGAAGACCAACATCTGCTCTTTGATCTGATCATTCCGCCGGAGTATTTGCAAAACGCTCAGGTCGGGCAGATGGTAGTGGCCGAGATCACCCGTTTCCCTACGGCCCGGTTAAACCCCCTGGGAAAAATCCTGGAGGTCCTGGGTGACCCCGAAGATCCCCTGGTGCAGGTCAAGTGCGTGATCCATAAATACGATCTGCCCCGCCGGTTTCCCACCCGGGTGCGGCGCGAGGCTCGGCAAGTGCCACAAGCCATCCTGGACGAAGGCCGGGCCGGACGTCTGGATCTCAGAGAATTGCCGCTAGTCACGATTGACGGCGAGCAGGCGCGCGACTTTGACGACGGAGTGGCACTAGTCAAGAAACCGAATGGTTCCTTTACCCTCTACGTGGCGATTGCCGATGTCAGCTACTACGTGACCCCGGGCTCCGCCCTGGATGCGGAGGCCTATCAACGGGGCACCAGTATTTATTTTCCCCACCTGGTGCTGCCCATGCTGCCGGAAGAGTTGTCTAACGGCATCTGCAGTCTGAACCCCGGCGTTGAGCGACTGGCGGTGACGGTGATCCTTGAATTTGACGCTCAGGGCCGCCGGCTGGGCAACCGCTTTGCCCGGAGCCTGGTTAAAAGCCAGGCGCGGTTGACCTATACCCAGGTCCAACATATATTAGAGGGCGGTCAGGTTGGCGATCAGCCGGCTAGCCATTCCTTGGTAGCTATGTTCAACCAGATGGCGGAACTCTGTAGGTTGTTGCGCGCCCGGCGGCGAGAGCGGGGTAGTCTGTTGCTCAGTATTCCCGAAGCCGAGGTCCAATTGGATGGGCAGGGGGTACCCACTAACATCCGCCGGATCGACCACCTCCAGGCCCATCAGATCATCGAAGAATTCATGATTGCCGCCAATGAAGCGGTGGCGCGTTTCTTAGGGGAACTGGCTATCTTCCGGGTGCATGATGTGCCGGACCCTGACAAAATGTCGGCCTTCCGACGTCTGGTGCAGCGCCTGGGTTACCGGCTGCCGCCGGAAGCCGACCATAACCCGATAGTACTGAGGGAATTCTTCGACCAGATCCAGGATACGCCGGTCGCCTATATGGTGCAGATCATGCTGTTGCGTTCCTTGAAGCAGGCGCGTTATGCGGCAATCAATGTCGGTCATTACGGGCTGGCGTCGCCGATTTACACCCATTTCACTTCGCCGATCCGGCGCTATCCAGATCTTTTGGTCCACCGTCTGCTGTTAGACCGCCTTGATCAGCAAAGGCCGCCGGAGGAACTGGATGAAGAGGAATTGGAAGTTCAGGCCCGGTATTTGTCGGCCCGAGAACGAATAGCCATTGAGGCGGAACGGGAGATGTTGGCCCGTCTGCAGGTCCGCTGTCTGGCCGAACATGTCGGAGAAATTTTTCATGGTACCATCTCCGGGGTCAATGCCTTTGGATTTTTTGTGTCCCTGGACGAGATCTTTGCCGAAGGCTTGGTCCGATTGGTGGACCTGCCGGATGACTATTATAATTTTCAGGAAAGTCGCCTGCGCCTGATCGGCCGTCGCCAGGGCCGGGTCTTCCAGGTCGGGGACCGGGTCATGGTCCAGGTCGCCTGCGTAGATTTGCGCCGTCGCCATATCAACCTGGTATTGTCCGCTGAGCAAAAGAATAATGTTGACGACCGTAAGTGCCGATAAAAAAATGAGGTATGTCCGCTGGATGTCTTTCCAACTTTAAAGACATGAATAAATTGTGACCAATACAGCCTGAGCAGTTTAGCAAACAGTTTTAGTCACCAACCCGGACAGCAGCTTCAATTTTCTAGGTCGGAAAGGTTTAAAAGCCGATCATGAGGAGTATCTTCGACTCTCAGCTTAAAATCAGCCAGGTAATGTCCTCTCTCCATGAGGGCGAGGAAGACTTCCTGCCATTGCGGGTGGCAAATCTGTTACCGGGACAGAAAGTCGGTTTCAATGGGTTTATATCCATAGCTCTGACCTACCCTTGGTCTTAAGCTACCTGCAACACAATTTATCCCAACTATTAGATGACAATCAACTTTCCTCGCATGAAAAGGCCGTTCTGGTTTATGACGCCACGCTTTTCTGGACTCGCCATTTTTTTACCTGTGAAAAAGAACGGATGGGTAAGCAGATTATGCTGGGTGCAGAATTAGTTGAGGGTTTGTTCAAATGTATCCAGAATAAAAAATTCCATTATGATCTGATATTGCAACTCTGCGATCACGGCCAGCCACTCTATACCCACTCGCTTAACACCTGTCTAATCAGCTTGGGGTTTACCAAACACCTGGGATGGCCGGAGGGCAAAATAAAGGCCTTCGGGCTCGGAGCCTTGCTCCACGATATCGGCATGACCAAGATTGCCCCCGAGATATTGTATAAGTCTGGGCCGCTTCTGGACATGGAGTGGCGCCAAGTGCAAAACCATCCCTTCGATGGGTTCACTATCTTAAAAAACTATACAAATTTGTGCTATGATGCCTTGCTTATGGTACACCAACACCATGAACAAGGTGATGGCAGCGGGTATCCAGATGGGCTAAAATTATCATCGATTCATCCCTGGGCCCGGATATTGCGAATTATCGACAGTTATGAGGCCCTGACGGCGAGGCGCAATTGGCGACCCCCGTTGCCGCCATTTGAAGCCTTGTCAATCATGCGCCACCAGTGTGACCAGAGTGGGGTTTATCACCCAAACTTACTGACCTTTTTCATAAAATTTTTAGCAGATTAGACAATAGCCCACTGCAGCTCCATCAAGCTTCCTCTACCGCGACCAATAAACGCGCACGAACTTATCCATATGCGACCAGCGAAAGTCAAGCTCACCTTTATAGGCCCGGTACACGGCGCGTCCTAAACGTTGGGCCAGTTTATCCGTAGTGGTTTCCACTATCAGGCGCTCTTCTCCCTCGGGCCGCATCTCTATTATCCGGTCCGCCGGGCTTTTGGCCGCCACCCGCTCAGCTTCGCGGTTCAACAGCGTGAGGATCTCTTCCCGGTGCTGAGTGAAAAACCCGCCATCGAGGGTAAGCTCGCCCTCAAAATAGTGCTCCTGGATCTTTTTACAGGCGGGGCAGATTACCCGGTTGGTGGTCTCCTGGCCAATATGCTTGCGGTATAGCTCCTCATCAAAAAACCAGCGTTTATTCTGATAGATGGCCTTACAATTGGTACAGATCGCCATTTCGTGGCGGCCGCCCCAGGGCAGGTAGGGATCATCGACCTTACCGAATTTTTTGCCTTTTTCGCCACTCCATTTTCTTTCTTTATATTTCTGCATCACGTGCCTCTTGCGCCTTTGACCTGTTGCCCGCCGGTCCCAGCACTAATAATTTTTTATTATATTCCTTGATTAATAAGATAAGTTCGAATGCCAAGATCTCAAGATTTAATCCGTCTCAGGGCCGAGGGTTAAAAATCATAATTAAACAAAACATCCCCTCCCGAGCGGTTCTGGCTCTGTTGGGCCTCCAGGCTGAGATAGCGGTTGACCCGATAGTTCAGACGCACCTGGGTAGGATCCTTCTGATTGGCGGGGTTGGACTTGCGTTCAAAGGTAACGGTCAGACCCTGGGTCAGAGGTTTGACCACCCCTAGAGTTCCTTTGCCGGTTTTCACGCTGACATTGCCTAAGACCGGGAAATCCTTGCCCAGAAAGTCTTGAATCTTTTGGGCGGTAATCTCTCCTAAAACCCCCACCGCCTGCTGGCTGACATTGAATTCCTCCTGGCTCAGACTTCCGGTGGGGCGGCCAAAAAGCAGATAGGACAGAACATCATTAGGAGGCATGGCAGGTTCACTGGAGATGTCAATCTTGGGATTATTCAGCGGCCCGGAGGCATTTACCGTAAAAATCGCATCGGTCATCTCGTGAGTGGCTTGGGCTTCTAAATATGGCTCTTGGTGGGACACTCCCGGGAAGTCAACGATTCCCTTAGTAATTTTGAACTGGCGATTATATACGTCAATATTGCCCTCCAAGGTTCGGACGGTCCCGCCGATCTGGATCGATTGGCGCGGCAGTTTACTCAAGTGGAGATGCAAAGCAAGCTCAACCTTGGCGAGTTTATCGATGATCCAAATGTCTTCCGGACCATCAACCCTCAGGTCGATCTTCATAGTTTCCAGCAGGCCCGGGGTCGCGGTCGGTTCGGTCTCGGCTTCTTGCTGCCGCACCATAACAATATCCTTATGCCGGCTGGCTGCGGAGTCGGCTTGAATTAAATCGGTGCCCAGAGAAGCCCGGGGAATGGTCACCTGCCCCTTGAGCACTAAAGCTGACCAGGGGCCGTTCAGGGTGATATCGCCCGTCGCGTAAGCCTCCGAGCCAGCGCGCCCCAAGGCCTTAAAATTATCGAATTGGGCCCGAGCCTTGATATGTTTCGGGATAAAACCCGCCAATGCAACGTCTCCGGTCAGTTTGGCGGTACCCGAACTTTCCAGGGTAAGTTGCGGCAGACTTATTTTCTGATTTTGTATCCGAATCACTCCGGGCCGCAACTTATAGGGCAGCCCGGCTTGCCGCAGCGTTAGCTGTCCTGCACCCCAGCGAATCTCGCCGGACATCCGGGGCTGGTTCATGGTTCCCTGTAATTCCGCCCCTAGGTCCAGGGAACTCTCGGCCTTTTCCAGTTCCTCGGTGAAAGCCGTCAACAAGGCCAGGTTGGCCCGCTCCCCCCGGAGGCGCAAAAACAGTTCCTCGTCCCGTTGCGCAAGCTGAAAGGGCATAATGGCAAGCTGCAGAGGAATGCGACCCTCCCAGGTAAAACGGGCAGGTGAGGCACTATCTTGGAGACCGCCGTTAAACTGGAACAGTGTGGGGCGATAGCTTAAGCTGGTGGTCAAGGATTGAAACGATAGATGTTTCCAGCCACCCTCGACCAAGCTTAGCTGTCCGTCAATTTCCGGCCGATCAGACCGGCCGGATAAGGCTAACCGGGCGTTGAGTTTCCCGCGTAAATCCTTGATCTTGGCTAATTTTACCGGCAAGTCGCGGGTTTCCAGGCGCGCGGCAATTTGTTGACCTTGCAGCCGGGCTTGAATCATTACCCGACCTTCATCAATTTGGAAAGTGGCGGGCTCCAGTTCCAGACCGGGTGCCAACCGGGCCTGCACTGGCCCCAGACTCTGGGCCGAAACGTCGAACAGGCGAAAACGGGCCTGCTGCAAAACCAGGGACAGTGGCCGAGCACTCAAATCCAGGCTGCCGCGCAGCTCCGCCTGCGGGCCCCCTGGGGAGGTGGCCTGGAGGTAAAAATTCCAGTTTGAGGTTCTCCCCTGGCCTTGGAAGCTGGCCTGGTGAAAAAGTCCGGCCGGGGTATTAAGGTTTTGGGCCTTAAGGTCCACCTCTCCCGAGTTCGGGGGCAGGCCCTGGCCCTGAATCTTGAGGAACAGGGATTTCACCGCCAACTTTTCCCAGGACAGGGCTTGACCCCGGACCTGCAAGGTGTATTGGGGAGCTTGGCTGCGGCCCTGGAGCGAGCCTTCCCAGGACAGGGAGCCGCCCAGCGCCGCGGGCACCGGCCAGTTGCCGCCCGGCCGCGATCTCCCCTGGTGGGTAAAATTCAGCCGGTCCCCTTCCAGGCTGCCCTGGAGTTCCGCTTGCAAATTTCCCAGATGTAGCCGGAGTTGAGAAATATTCAGCCTGGGACTCTCATAAGCCAGGCGTCCGCGCAATTCTTTTAAAGGATGCTCACCCACGCGACCGGTGACCTCCAATTCGGCGGAGGCCGCGGCCCGGCTCCAAGAGGACAGGTCCGGCACCCGAAAGCTACCGGTAAGCTTACCGTTAAACCGGCTGCCCGACGGCACCCCCAAATCCAAGAGAGCAGGTTGAAAGTCCTTAACCAAAAGCTTGATGTTGCCCTTGGGGGCCGCCAGTAAGGAGCCTTCGGCGTTTAGGGTTAAGCCGCCGAAATTGCCCTGGATAAGGCTGTCCAGTTTCTGTTGCTGAGCATTGCCTTGAAATACGACTTCCATCGGCTTAAATTCGGCCGCACCATACTTTAAGGAATCGACTTTAAGCCGCCAATCGAATTGCGGCGGCGGCCAGGCCAGACCAGCCCCTTTCAGAGGTTAGATCATAGCTCTGCTTTTCAGCTTCCTGGCTCAGCCAACCGCTCAGATCATAGGCGGCCTGGTGAATCCGGCCTCCTAAGCTGAGCTTTAGTCGGGCGGGTGTGCCGTGCAAGCGCAATTTTCCTGTCGGTTCCCAGCCCTCCGGCCATGGAGCCCAGAACTGTTTGATCAGAGCATCCGGCAGGGGACCGATCTCGCCAGCCAGTTGGCTCTCCCCGGCTTGCTCAACCAAGGCGACCTGTCCGGCCAGATTAAGCAGGGACCGCCCTTGTGATTCCACAACCAAAACAGGGAGTTTGAGAAGCTCCGGACTGAGCGTCAGACGACTGGCCAGCCGGTAGCGCCCCCAGGGAGTGGTTACCGCTAGTTTAGCCCGTTCCACCGCGACGATTTGCTCAGGCTTCAGGGGATGACGCAGGTGGAAGGCCAGATCGACATCCAGGTCCTGATAATGCTGGCGGTCGCCGGCCTGAATAAGGGTGAGGTCGCCGTCCTGGATCAGAATTTGAGAAAAACTCAAAGCCCGGAAGGGCAAGGACACCGGCGCCGGGGGCCCTGCGGAAGGCCGCAGAATCTGATTGACATTCCACTGACCCTGCTGATCCTGCTCCAGGGTAAGGCGAGGTTTATAGAGGGCCAGTCTGCCGATCACCGGCTGCAGCCTCAGAAGCGAAGTAAAGGAAAGGCGGATTTCCAGACTGCGCGCCCGCAGCACTTCCCCCTGGGGACTGGTAAGCACAATATCATTGAAAAAATATCCCGTAAACGGATTACCCTTGATTTCCTGAACGGTTAATTCGCCCTGCATCTGACCCTGGGCCGCAGCCACAATTTTTCGTCCTGCCCAGGCCCAGAACATATCGGACCTTAAGATCATCCAGGTCGCGGAGCTGATGATTAATAAGATCACCATCACGGTGAACAGAAATTTGCGAAACCGAGGATAACTAGTCATGGTTTTTATAATATTACCACATTACTAAGTGATTATCACCAACGCGGCCTTTGGGGCTCCGAACCATTTTTCTATCAGTCTGTCACCGTTCATAAGCCCGGGCCAGGGGGCAAGCTTTAAAAGGCCTGTCCGATAGTAAAATGAATACGATAATCATCCTTGCCGCGATCGATCGGATTGAGGGGGAAACCGATATCGACGCCGACCGGGCCGATGGGACTGCTATAGCGCAGGCCAAAACCAGCCGAGTACTTCAACTGGCCGACATCCAGATCTTCGACCAAGGGGAAAACGTTGCCGAAATCCAGAAAAACTACGCCGCGCAATTCCTTGTAAAGAGGCACTCGGGCTTCCAGGCTGCCCTCCAACAAGGCATTGCCGCCCAACGGATTGCCCGCCGAATCCCGGGGCCCTAAATAATCCAGGCGATAGCCCCGCACACTATTATAACCGCCGCAGAAAAAACGCCGATACAGGGGGATTTCGTCAGTGGATTGAATAGGTTCAATCAGACCTAACTTAAGGCGGGCCGCCAAGATAAATTTTGTGCCGCCAAGGCCCTGATAGCGCCGGGCCTCCAACATCGTCGAACCAAACTGCAGGTTTGAGCCTAAAAAGTTAGAGGCCAGCTCTCCCTCTCCCATAAGTAAGCCTCCCTGGGTAGGATCGACGCTATTATCGGTGGTATCTTGACGCAGCCCCAAAATTGCCGAAGAGATCCGGAAAAGTTTATCAGATTCAGGCTCCTTTAAAATTACTTTGGTTTCGGGATGAATGTCATAATAGCGCGTGAAGATAAGATTATGGCCAAAATGCAGGCGGAAATCCCAGGGCAGGTTCCGCTCCAGATTGCTTTGAGTGTAGTAGGTCCGGTTGGTAAAAGCCGGCAAGTCTTCACGGATCCAGCCGCCCTGAATAGCCAGGTCGAAGTAACTGGCCCACAGTTGGGGATTTTTGAAGATGGCTTCGACCTTGGACTCGATATTGGAATACTTGGATTCCAGGTCCAGTATTCGCCCCCCGCCTCCAAGATTTCTGGTACGCAAGGCTAAGCGCGCCCGCAATTCTTCCTCATCCCCGTATCCTAAACCCACCTTGATCGACCTTTTTTTCTTCTCTTCGACTCTGACCACAAGCGGTATATCGGTCTCTTCGGGGGGCACTTCTAGGGGAGTAAGCTGGACGCTCTTAAATAGATCCAGCCGGTATAGGTTTCTCTGACTGTTATAGATTTCGGCAAATTTGAACAGCTCGCCCTGCTTAAAGGTTAATTCCCTGAAAATAATATATTCTGGAGTTTGTTGCTCTCCTTCGACGCTGATTTCCCCAAAATAGGATAAAGGTCCGGGGACAACTTTTAACTGGATCGTGGCGGTGTTTTGGACATCGTCCAAATAGATCTTGCCCTCGACCGTGCCCCGGGGATAGCCATGCTCTAAGAGATAGTTGAGATACAAGCGCTTGAGTTCTTCATAGTTGCTTTCCAGGAACCTCTCCCCCGGTTTTAAAGGCCATTGGTCCGGGAGTTTGGAGAGCTCCAGCGCAAGGTATGGGTCGGCTATCTCAATATCCACGTCGGTTACTTTTACCCAGGGACCCTCGCTGATGGTTATCACGACCTCCGCCCGTCCCTTATCATCCGGATGTATTTTTGGAGTAATTTGGGCGTGATAAAACCCCTGTTGCTGATAAAAAGCCTGGACACGTTCGACATCTCTTTCCAGGTCCTTGGGTGTGAAGGGGGGCAGTTTTTTCCAAGGCCAGAAGGATGGCAGCGTTAAGGTGAGTTGTTCTTTGATCTTTTTGGTAGGAATAATCTGGTTGCCGGTAATTTTCAGGGAACGCAGCTTCAGCGGCGGAGCCTCGATTTCAACCTGAGTCAGGGCCGGACTTACCCCAAAGCTTAATATGGCCAGCGTCAGGAACAGAAATTTGATTTGCCCTGAAACCAGTTGCAAATCCCCCATATAAATTATTCAACTGAATTGTAGGTTAAAACAATTAAGCTGCTTCTTCCTCATACGCTAGCAGGCGTAACTGAAAATGAAGTAAGAACCCAAGAGACTTCAGTGGCAGACGTGAGCCTGGTCATGGAATAAGCCACTCCCTGAGAAAGAGGAAAAGTCGGGCCGTCAACCTCCCAAAGTCGCTGGCCAGTTTGCCTCCCCACCATTAGAGATATCCTTTTTTAACCTCCAATTTATTTTACACCGATTTAGAGATAATCACCAGGTTAGCCAATGAACCTTTCCAAAACCTTGGATTAACCGGGTTGGTCCTGCCAAAGATCCCAGATTTCTACAATTTGAGAATGCTATGATATTTCTCTAACGAAGTCTTCGACCTCAAACCGACGAGTGGGCGAACTCGGTTATTTGTTGTTTTGACATGTCCATGGGAGTATTCTCTTTTATCATGCCTGGTATCAACGACCTTCTGCCTGACCAGGCGATTCTTGAGGTTGAATGCAGCGACCGTCTCTATCTTAATGGTTAGATCCCGAAGCTCCAGGCCGGCGGCCGGTTGGTTCAATTCCTATGGGCTGTCGAGGTCATCCTATTCCTTCCCCGGCCTTGCTGGGAAAGATGACGGCGGCTTTCAGGGCTAATGCGAAAGAATTTGCTGAGGCAAATGCTCTTCCTAGGCGAGACGAAGTTGTTTTTGTCGGGGTGGCGCAGGAAAAGGCAATGGCCTTCTCGGCATTTCGAACCCGGGTAATCCAAGCAGGAGTTCATACGAGCCTCCATATCGAAGACAAGAAGTTCCATCTGGAACAATATTTCAAAGACGGACGGGCCTTACGGACTGAAGGCACCTTCAACGATTCCAAAGATTTCGGGGTCAACACGGCTGGAAGCTCGCAAGGCTCTTCTCTCGTCTTGAGGCACGCGTCTTCCGTCCGGCATTCACCGCCTTCTCTGAATCTCCCGCGGCTTTGCCAGCAGGTCTTGGTGCCGCGTTGAAAAAAGTTTTTTTTGGGCGGAGCCTGTGCTAATATGATTCCCGAAAGACTATCAGGCTATCAAAAGCGTCCCGACCGTCCGGCCTTAAGGCACTCGAATAAATTATGATGCTGATCCGCCTTAATTGGCGTGATTCTAAATATTGCCGGGCTGTTGAGTCAATCGGTAGATCTAAGCAATTTGAACATATCAGAAAAAAGCGGATAAGGAGTTAACTATGGGCCAAGAAACTGATGCGGAACTGAGTACTTTTATTGCAGAATGGCAAGAAACGCCCGAAAGAAACAAGGAGTTGTTTATGCATTTCAAAGACTACCTGGCCCAAAAACCAGGAGTCACCCTTGAATTCATCCCCCGGCCCGGCCTCACCTATTCTCTCCGGGCGGTTCATGCCGCTCAGAAAAAAAGGGGACTGTTTGTCATGGTCGATGTAATCGAAGATACCCCGCGCTGGCTTTCCGTATGCTTTTACGGTGAAATGATAACCGACCCCGAAGAACAAGGCGCGTTTGTGCCCGAAGGTCTGCTCGGAGAGGATGCCGTCTGTTTCGATATTGACGAATGGGATGCCGAACTTATCCAATACGTGAAAACCCGTCTTGATGAAGCCTGGCACAGCGCTGCGGCGGAATAGTTTCTGTTTCGCTTGATTTTGTTACCTCAACTGGTTGAGCGCTAATTAATATCACCGTCCGGTCAGAGGAATTTAGCCTTTCAGGTGCGCATCTTCTCCACCGGCCAGGGGACGCAAAACGCGGCTTTACCCCGCATCACCATCTGCATGCTGGTATCGCAGTCGGGATCGCAATGAATAATCTCGCCTTCTCGGGCCTGTTACACCTTGCGGGGCCAGTCCGGATCAGTCTAGAGCACCCGGGCCAACCAGATTAAATCCCCCCGGCCCTGCTCCAGGATTTTCTCTGCCAATGCCCCTGTAGCAATGCGACCGGCGGTGATGACTGGCACCTTTGCCTGGCCTTTGATCGCCGCGGCCAAGTCCACCATATAACCGGCCTGTTTGGATTTCTCTATGATCTCCGGCAAAAAGAAAGACTCATAGGTGCCGCCCATGACCGAGACATAAGCCACCCCCCGCCTGCGCCAGCGCCTAGGCAAAGCGGAGCCATAGTCAATCGGTTCGGCAATTCTAGGACATTTATCTGGTAAGGGAAAAAATAGATGCTTTTACATGGCGCTACTCCTTGGTTAAAATGGTTATGCTACCGGTCCGGCCGGAAGCCGGCGGGTTGGCGTTGGCGCCCAGGACTGACTATGATTAATGGTTGCCAATATGAGATCGTGATGTCGATATCGTTGGAGATTCCGGATAAGGCTGTCAAGTTTAGAAACCGGCGTGGGTTTTCGTCAACTAAAACCCGTTTAATTCGCCCTGTCAACTTTATAGAAAAAATCCTATAACATAGCGCAGGGCCAGGGCAGAAATAATCAGACCCAGGCCGGTCCGGATGATAGGGGCGGGAATAAATTTCTGGAGTCGGGCTCCCACGTACATGCCGCCGAAACCGCCCAGGCCGAAGAGCGCGCCCAGAGCTAAATCCGGAGCCACCCCGAGGCCGGGGTAAAAGGGGGCCAGGATATAATAGATAACCACCCCGAATACTGAAGTGATGAAGGTCCCCAGCAGCGCGGCCCCGGCCACGGTATAGACCGGCAGCCCAAAGATAGACACTACAAAGGGGGCGATGATCGCCCCACCGCCGATGCCGTAGGTGCCGCCGATGAGACCGACCATCAGGGACAGCAAAAACAACGCCAGGGTATTGAAAGAAAAGGTTTCTCCCAGAAATTCATACTCGATCCTACGCAGCCCCCAGCTCCGAGTCCTTACCCGGGCGGCCCGGGGCAGGGCTTTCCCTGGCAACTGACCGGTTTCTTTGAGGAGCTTCCGGAGACGTTCCTGGACCCGGGCCTCGAACTCCATGATCCGGGTTTTCCGGCGCTTGGCCCAGGAGGTCTGGTCATAAATTAACCGCAAGCCGATGTACAGCAGCACGCCGCCCACAAAGAGCTTGAATCGACCCGGCTCCAACATCCAGTTCACCCGGATCAGGGCCCCGGCCCAGAGCCCGGGCAGGGTCCCCAGGATCACCACCCAGATCATGGGCCAGTTCATCCGGCCCTCCCGGATATAGTGGTAAACGCCGCTGGGAATGGCCACGATGTTAAACACCAGATTGGTGGGGCTGACCGCTGGGCTGGTGAAATTCAAGACGCTTACCTGAAAGGGGAGCAGCAGAAAGGCCCCGGAAACGCCGCCCATAGAGGTGAACGCGGACACCACCAGCGCTACCAGGGGCGGAATCAGCGGATGGACCTCGACACCGGAAACTGGGAAGAGCATGGCCAAATCCTTATCCCTGAGTCGTTTCTTTTGTCAGCGATAAACTACTCACTGGAATATCTTACCTTGTTGCCAAAATAATTATAGCATTTAATTTAGGAAATGCTAAAATAAAATATGGCCGATGACCGAGAGTTGGCCCGGATGTTCAAGGTCTTGGCAGTAACACCCAGGGTCAGGATTATTCAACTGCTTAAAAACCGGGCTTTGTGTGTCGGGGCGCTGTCGGCTCGCCTGGGCATCACCCCCGGCGCGGTATCCCAGCACTTGCAGGTGCTCAAGCAGGCCGGGCTGGTGAAGGGCGAAAAGCGGGGCTATTTCATGCATTATCAACTCAACCAGGAAACGCTGTCGCACTGGCAGGAGGTTTTGGAGGAATTTCTTGCAGCTCCGGAGGCGTTGGAACCCTGTGATTTAGGCAAACCAGGGGATAAACCATGGGAAACTATAAAACCGGCGGCCAGCAAACCGAAGAGTTGAGGGACAAATGGCGTCTACCCCAGCTATTGTGGTCTCCGGCCTGAGTAAAAGTTTCGGCTCCCTTCAGGCGCTCAGCGAGGTTAGTTTCGCGGTGCCGCGGGGAGAAATCTTCGCTTATCTGGGACCCAACGGCGCCGGCAAAAGCACCACCATCCGGATTTTGGCCGGGTTGCTGCAGCGGGACGCCGGGGAGGTGAACATTTGCGGAGCGGATGTCGCCCAGAACCCGGTTTTTGTCAAAGAACGCATAGGCGTGGTGCCCGATGAGTCCAATCTTTATCCGGAGCTCACCTGTCGTCGCAACCTGGAGTATCTGGGAGAATTGTACGGCTTGCGTCGCGGAGCGCGAACCTTAAAGGCCGGTGATCTGTTGTCGCGTTTTGATCTGGCCGACCGGGAACATACCCCTTTCGGGGCCCTGTCCCGGGGCCTGAAACGGCGTCTGACCATCGCCGCGGCCCTGGTCCATGACCCCGCGGTGATTTTCCTGGATGAACCCACCTCGGGGCTGGACGTGGCCAGCGCCCGGGCCTTGCGCGAGCTTATTCGGACGATCAACCGCCAGGGCGCCACGGTATTTCTGACTACCCACAACCTCTATGAAGCCGAGGATTTAAGCCACCGGGTCCTCATCCTCATCAAAGGCCGGGTGGCGGCCCAAGGTACTCCCCGGGAAATCCGGCAGCGAGTCCAGGGCCTCAATCTACTAGCCGCAACCTTTTCCCAAGAGATCGACCCGATGCACCTCCTTCAGGCCTGTCCCGCGGTTCTGAGGGTCTCCCCCCAGAACGGCTCGTGGCGTCTGGAGGTAGCCGAGACCCACGCGGCCCTGGAGCAAATTCTGGCCTTTGCCGGGAAAGCCGATCTGCGGCTGAAAGAGATCAACACCGTGGTTGCCAGTCTGGAAGACGCGTTTCTAAGTTTTTTGGAGGGGCACCCCCCGGAATCGGAGGCCCGGCCATGAGCCAGTTCCGACGCGTCTGGGCCATCAGTTTAAAGGATATTGAAAGCTATTACGGTAAACCGCCGCTCATCACCTGGGGGTTGTTGTTTCCCGCGGTCCTGCTTTTGTCGGTTTATGTCAAAGACCCGGCCACCTACCTGGCCATTGCCCCCGGCATCATTGCCATGACCCTGTTATTCGGCAATACCTCCATGGCCGCCATCGTGGTCACCTTTGAGAAGCGGGCCGGTACCTTGCAGCGGCTGCTTCTGGCCCCCCTGTCCATGCGCACCATTGTCCTGGGCAAGGCGTTGAGCGCCTCGGCCTATGGCCTAGTGAGCGCCTTAGCCTTAACCCTGGTGTTGATGCTCGTCCTGGCCATGCCCCTGGCTAATCCACCCATCTTTGCGGCTGGCCTGATGCTGGGAGCTGGATGCTTTTCGCTGTTGGGCCTAACCGCCTCAGTTATGGTTCGGGAAGTCTTTGAAGCCATGACCCTGCTGAACTTTTTTCGATTCCCGATCTTATTTATCAGCGGGGTGTTTATGCCCTTGTCCCAGTTGCCCTATTGGCTGAAGCCGTTGGCCCTGACCTCGCCTCTGACTTACGTGGTAGAGCTCCTCAACTTTGGAGTTACGGGGCGCTCGGAATTTACCACGCCGCTTATCCCGCTGCTGGCCGGTCTGCTATTCTTGCTGGCCAGTTGGCTCCTGACCGAGGCCACGTTTCGGCGCCGGGCTTATGCCTAAGTTCGCGTCATATTAAAAAATTTCATGCGCCGATTTTCTCAATCTCCAGTGTTTACTAAGTCAAGGTTATAGGATTTTAATTTTATCCACGGGAGTTGATAAGCATGAAAGTCAAACTGGGTTTAGTGATTATGGGGTGCCTGATCCTGCTAGCCGTTGATACCTGGGCGCAGCCCGGCAGGAGTCCAGGTGATCAAGGCGGCGGCATCCACTACGGCATGATGTGGGCTGCCAACTCGGTTACGACCGTTTCCGGAGAAGTGACCGCAGTGGAGCAATATACCCCCGGAAGGGGTGGAAGCTTATATGGTCTGCAGTTGATCATCAAGACCGAAAAAGAGACCCTGCCGATTATTCTGGGACCGGCCTGGTATATCGCCCAGCAAGACTTTGCCCTAGCTCCTCAGGACCGCGTGGAAGTTAAAGGTTCTCGATTATCAATTCAAGGGCAGCCGACCATCCTTGCCGCTGAACTAAAAAAGGGGAATAAGATTCCAAAACTTCGGGACAGCCAGGGCCGGCCGCTCTGGACCAACCCCAGATAAAGCGTCATTTTTTGCACCTGACGGAGAAGTTGATGTATTTCACTAGAAAGAAGCTGTCAACTCTGGGGTTCGCGGCTGCTGCGATTTTTTTTCTTCTGGCTGGAGATCTGACGGCATCGGAAAAGGTTTACCAGGCCCTAAGCCTGGATGACTGCCTGGCCCTGGCCCGAGAGAAAAACCCGACCTTGGGCGCGGCCCGGGAGCGGGTGCGGGAACTGATGGCGGACTATGAGGCGGCCCGCTCCCAGTTCTTCCCGAAGCTGACGCTGATTTCCTATTACCAACGCCTAGAAACTGACCGCCTCTCTCCCGGCGGCGCGGCCACCACCCAGAATCTGTTCGGCCGGGAGGGCCTGACCAGCCTGATCGGCAAACAGATCGTCTTCGATGGCCTGCAAACCTATTACAACACCAAGGCGGCCACCTTGGGCCGGAAGGCGCAGCACCAGGAGGTGGCGCGGACCGCGGAGGAAGTGGCTTTTTTGGCCACAGAGGCCTTCTACCGCCTGCTGGAAGCCAAAGAAGATGTCCGGGTGGCGGAGACCGCCTTACAGGAACGCCGGGAATTTCTGGAAATCACCGAGGCCTTTTTCCGGGCCGGGAAGGTTACCCGGGTGGACGCGTTTAAGGCCCGCTCCCAGGTTCTGGAGGCGGAGCAGGGACTGGTGGAAGCGGGTAACGCCGTGCGCCTGGCCCGAGAAATCCTGGCCCGCACCCTGGGGTTGGAGGATAAGGTCCAAATCGACATTCGGGGGAAGTTGCCACGGACATTGGTGGCAGCTCCAAACTTTGAGGCGTTGTGGCAGCAGACGGAGAAAAATAACCCGGAAATCAAGCGCCTTAAACTAGAGATAGCCCAGAGCCAGGCCCTGGTCAAGGCGGCCCAGGGTGGCTACTTTCCCGAAGTCAGCCTGCAAGGTAGCGTCGGGGTACGCCACCGGGACGTGGGCGGCACCAAGGATGAGTGGCTGGGCGGGGTGTTCATGGAATTTCCCTTCTTTGAAGGCGGGTTAACCAAGGCCCAGGTGACCAAAGCGGCCTCGCAATACCGACAACTGCTGGAAACACAGCGGGAGCGGCTCGATGCCCTGCGGGTGGAACTGATGTCCGGCTGGAAGCTTCAGGAAGACGCCCGGAAGGGAGTAGCCGCTTCCCGGCAAAACGTGGTTGCCACGGAAGAAGCTTACCAGAGCGCCCTAGCCCTTTACCGGGTGGGGAAAGCTGTCGGCCTGGACGTGCTGACCGCGGAACTAGAGCTGACCCGGGCCCGTCTCGGTCTCATCAGCTACCAGGTGGCCTATGAGATCGGCCGGGCCAAGGTGCGGCAGATCATCGGGGGCAGTGCGGCCGAAACAGAGATAAAACCACGCCAGGAGGGGAAATGAAGCGCCTGCCCGGAGGCAAGAAGACCATCCTGATTGCGGTCGGTCTCGTTTTTTTACTTTTACTGGGTTATCGTCTGTTCCTCTACTGCCCCGCAGTCCCGGTGATGGTGGTAAAGCCGACGGAAGTCCAGGGCCAGGTGAAAGGACCGGGCACGGTCCAATCCAAGGTGCCGGTAACGGTGAGCACCAAGATTACCGGTATCATCGAAAAACTCTATGCCGATCAGGGCGACCGGGTGAGCAAAGGCCAACTCCTGGCGGAATTGGACGCCGTGGAACTCAAGGCCAAAACGGCTTCGGCCCAGGCCGCCCGCCACCGGTCCCAGCGGGAGCTTAAGCGAGCCCAGGCGGACGTGGGCAAGGCCCAGGCCAATCTGGCCCTGGCTCAGAGCAACTACCGTCGGGACCTGGAGGTGTTCAAGCTCGGTTACATCTCTGAAGCGGCCATGGACATTACCCGGGCCCAGTTGCGTTTAGCGGAAAGCGAACAGGCCGCGGCCCTGGCCCAGGTGTCAGCGCAGGCCGCGGCCGCGGCCCAGGCAGAGTCGGAAGTCAAGGCCTCCGAAGCCTTGCTGAGTTACACTCGGATATCGGCTCCTATGGACGGCCTGATTACTGCACGTCAGGCGGAAGTGGGAAGCACGGTATCACCGGGCGTGCGCATCTTTCAGATGGTGGACCTGGATACCATCTGGATCGCGGCCTGGATCGACGCCAGCCAGATCGCCCCGCTCCAGGAGGGGCAAAAGGCCGCTATCCGCCTGCGTTCCGGACGCCATTACCAGGGGCAGGTGGCCCGACTCAACCGAGAGGCCGACACGGTGACCCGGGAATTGCAAGTTGATGTCAGACTTGACACTCTTCCAGATCCGCTGGTCATTGGCGAAGAGGCAGAAGTTATCATCGCTACTGGCCGGCAACAAGCCCTGGCCGTGCCTTTGACCGCCATCGTCAGCCGCCGGGAACGAACCGGCGTCATGTTGGTGGAGCAGGGCCGTCTGACCTTCCGTCCGGTCACCGTGGGACTGAATGACGGCCAAAAAATCGCCGTTTCGGAAGGGCTCAAGGAAGGAGACCTGGTGGTGGCCCAGCCAGTTAATCTCCCGCCGAGCAGCCGGGTCAAGGCGGTGGTCAAGACTCCGGAAGGCAAGGGCAACTGATGGACCTGGCCATCAGAGACCTGAAGCTCCACAAGGGCCGCTTTCTGGCCACGATCATCGGCGTCGGCATGCTGTTCACCATTGTCCTGACCATGAATGGCATCTATCGGGGCAATATCTCTGATGGCATCGCCATCATCGCCCATACCGGCCCTGACCTTTGGGTGGTGGAGCGGGATCGGGGCGGCCCCTTCAACGAGCAGTCCAGCATGTCGGAATTTTTTCACTACAGCGTGGCCGCGGTGCCGGGGGTGCAAAAGGCCAGCCCGTTCATCTATTACCCGGTGGAAAGGCAGATCAAAGGGGAAAGTCGGCGCTTCAGCATCATTGGCTATGACGTGTTCGGCGGCATGGGAGGGCCGCGGCAGCTCACTCAGGGCCGGGCCATCAACCAGGCCCACTATGAAATGGTGGCCCATGCGAAACTGGGACTGAAGCTGGGGGATCAGGTGCCGCTCGGACTTCATACCTTTACCGTGGTGGGCCTGACCCGGGAGGCCGTGGCCACCGATGGCGAAGCCCTGGTCTATCTGTCCCTGGCCGACGCCCAGGAAATCCTGTTCCAGCGTGACAATGAAGCTATCCGCAACCAGCGTCTCCGCCTGAGGCACAGCCTTACGCAAGAGGGCCTGTCCCCGGCCCAGGCAGACAAACTGCTCCCGGCAGTTCAGCCCGATACCCATCTGGTAAACGCCATCCTGGTGCAATTGGCCCCGGGAGCCAATCCGGCTCAGGTTGCTAAACACATTGAAGACTGGCTGTATTTTTCCGTTTTTACCACGGCACAGGAAATCCAGTTGGTGATCCGGGGCCGTCTGGCCCGTATGAGCTCCCAACTGCTGTTCTTCCGGGTTCTGTTGCTAATCGTCTCGGCGGTCATTATCTCGCTGGTGATATATACCTTCACCATGGAAAAGATCCGCAGCATTGCGGTGATGAAGCTTATTGGCGCGCCCAACCTGGTCATCGTCCGGATGATCATGGAACAGTCGCTGTTCATGACCCTGAGCAGCTTTCTGCTGGGCCTGCTGATTATACATAGTATTGTGCATCTATTCCCCCGTAAGATATTGCTCCTTCCCCCGGATACACTGCTCACCTTCGCGGTGGCCCTATTGGGCGGCATTATCGCCAGTGTTCTGGGTATCTGGCAGGTTCTCAAGACCGAACCGGCCATGGCCCTGGGAGGGCAGTGATGGCGGTCCTGGAGATCACCGGCCTGACCAAAATTTTTGGCAGCGGCCGCCTGGAAGTGCGGGCCCTCGATAAGGTCAGCCTCGCCATCCAGGCCGGGGAACTGGCGGCCCTGATGGGCCCCTCGGGGTCGGGCAAGACCACTTTGCTCCTTTGTATCAGCCTAATCCTCGAACCTACTGCCGGTTCCGTGGTCTTCGACGGGGAAACCATTTATCAGGACGGCTGGACCGGGCTGGACGTCCGCCGCCGGCGCCGGGAAAAGATCGGCTTCGTGTTCCAGGCTGCCAACCTGATCCCCTTTCTTACGGCCCGAGAAAACGTGCTCTTCCCGCTCAATCTGGTGGGTCTCGATAAGAAGGCAGCCGAGCGTCGGGTGAGGGAGCTGCTGGATTACATGGAAATTGCCGAGCGGTCCCATTACCTGCCGGCCCTGCTTTCCGGCGGCGAGCAGCAGCGGGTGGCCATTGCCCGGGCCCTGGCCAACCGGCCCAAACTCATCCTGGCCGATGAACCAACCGCCTCCCTGGACACCGCCCGGGGCCAGAAGGTTATGGAAATGCTTAAGAAAATCGCCCGGGAGAACCAGACCGCAGTGATCACCGTCACCCACGATGCCCGGATGATCGAAGGCTTCGACCAGATCTATCACCTTGAAGACGGCAGACTGAAAAACCAAGTCTAATACCGTTTTTTAGTTTTTAGTTGAAATACTTAATCTAATCAATATATTAAGCTATGAGTTTATTGCATTTGAATAAAGACCTGGTATAAAAGCCTCTCCTCCCGATTCTGCGGGGCGCTGAGCCAGTCCACAGTCATATCCCCTCAGGGGCCGAGTCCAAGCGCTTTTATCCCTTAGGTCCCACTCCCTGGAACGGGAACGCCAGGCAAGGCCAAGCTTTCGGTAGATTATGTTATCTTCCTGCCATCATGGCCGCGATATCCTCGCTAACCGTGCCGATGGGCTTGATATCAAACTTTTCTACCAGTACTTTAGCCACGTTGGGGGACAAGAAGGCTGGCAGGGTGGGTCCCAGCCGCATGCCCTTGACACCCAGATAAAGCAGGGCCAAGAGTACGGTTACCGCCTTTTGTTCATACCAGGCGATATCGTACGACACCGGCAGGTCATTGATATCATTAAGTCCAAACGCCTCTTTGAGCTTCAGGGCGATAACCGCCAGGGAATAGGAGTCGTTGCACTGGCCGGCGTCCAGGATGCGGGGAATGCCGCCGATGTCGCCCAGGTGCAGTTTGTTGTAGCGATATTTGGCGCACCCAGCAGTGAGGATCACCGTGTCCTTGGGAAGGTTTGCGGCCACTTCGGTGTAGTAGTTGCGTGACTTTTGACGCCCGTCGCACCCGGCCATGACCACGAAGCGCTTAATGGCACCGGACTTTACGGCATCAATGACCTTATCTGCCAGGGCCAGCACCTGATTATGGGCGAATCCACCGACAATCTTGCCCGATTCTATCTGGGTCGGCGGTTCGGATTTCTTGGCCAACGCAATAACCGCGGAAAAGTCTTTCATACCCCCTTGGGGCCGGTCGGCGATATGCTTGGCGCCTGGATAGTTGACCACCCCGGTAGTAAATAGCCGGTCTAGATAGGTGTTTTCTTTTTTAATAGGAATCAGACAGTTGGTGGTTAGAATGATGGGGCCGTTGAATGACTCGAACTCTTTGTTCTGGTGCCACCAGGAATTGCCGTAATTGCCTACAAAGTGTTTGTACTGCTTGAAGGCGGGATAGTAATTGGCGGGCAGCATTTCCCCGTGGGTGTAAACCTCAACCCCGGTCCCCTGGGTCTGCTCCAGCAGCTCGGCCATGTCTTTCAGGTCATGTCCACTGATGAGGATGCCGGGATGGTGTCTAACGCCAATATTGACTTCGGTGATCTCGGGATGACCATAGGTACTCGTATTGGCTTCGTCCAACAGGGCCATGGTCGTGACGCCTGTCTCGCCAGCCTTCATGACCATGGCGATCATCTCATCCACGGAAAGATCTTTGGTAGTAGAGGCCAGGGCCTCCATCAGGAAGCCGTAGATCTCGTCTTTTTCGTAGCCGAGGATGGCGGCGTGATCGGCGTATGCCGCGATGCCCTTGCCACCGATAATGAGCAGCTCCCGCAATGACCGGACATCCTCATTTTGGGTAGCCGTAATGCGCAGTTCATCAGATTTGGCCTGGGCCAAAATTTCATTGTGGTCACCCGAATACCAGGTAGCGCAATCCGGAAGCGCCTCGGCAAAGTCCTTGCCGAACTTTTGCTGATAAGCGGCTAGAAATTTCTTTTTGACCTCTTCCCGAACCTTAAGAGCTTCTTTAATCTTACTGATGAGGACCTCATCGTCCCAGGCGACATTGGTAATGGTAGTAAACAGCATCTTGCAGATGAACAGGCCGGCTTTTCGGTCAACCGTACCCAGTTCTTTCAGTTTTTCCCCGTATACCGAAATCCCTTTGCAGACGTAGATAAGCAGGTCTTGGAGGTCTGCGGTTTCCTCGGGCTTGCCGCACACTCCCTTGACCGTACAGCCTTGATTCTTGGCGGTCTCCTGACATTGAAAACAAAACATGGTTTATCCTCCGTTGAATAATATAAGCTATTTAAGCAGCCAATTGATCCCGTTGCAGCACCTGGCCCTGGCGGCTGATGACGATTTGCTCCAGGGCCACTTTCCGGCCCGCCGCAGCCCGGGCCTTTTCCACGATCCCGGCTAAGCCAGAGCAGCAAGGCACTTCCATAATCGCCACGGTAATGCTCTTGACGGCGGCATCCCGGAAGATCTCGGTTAATTTATCCAGATATTCCTGGGGGTCGTCGAATTTAGGGCAGCCAATCAGCACCACCTTGCCGGACAATAGCTCCTGGTGCAGCCAGGGATAGGCTACCCCGGCGCAGTCGGCCAGGACCAGGAGATCAGCCCCTGATAAAAACGGGGCCTTAGGCGGCACCAGTTTAATCTTGATGGGCCAGTGGGACAGCGCCGAGCCCGTCGGCGCTGCCAGGGTCGGCGCCGTCTGAAGCGGACTAAAAGTCTGCACCTGAGCCGCAGGGCAGCCGCGGGCCGGTGGCTCGGCCGGGGGCCGGGACTCTAGGTGGACCTCCACCGCCTCGACATCATAGTCCTCGGCCTCGCGTTCGACGATTCGCAAGGCCCCGGTCGGACATTCCCCCAAACAGGCCCCCAGACCGTCACAGTATTTTTCTGCCACCAACCGGGCCTTGCCGTCAATCACCTGGATGGCGGCCTCGGCACAGGCCGGCACACACTGCCCGCAGCCGTCGCAGAGGTCTTCATCGATCTCGATTATTTTACGTCGGATTTTCATGTTTTTCTCCGTAATTGGTTGATCATAGTAATTTCAGCAATACCCGCCGGGCCAACGCCTGGCCGCTGTCGGTCAAGAAGGCCTTGTCAATCTTGGCGGCCAGCCGGTCCCGGTCAAGGGGGGCCTTTTCCTGTTGTTCTTCCAGGTTGACGATTAGATCGGCATCGTAAAGCGCCTTGAAATTGGTGGCTTCCTGGGGCCGGGGCTGGTGGTGATGTCTGACGATGTCGCAGACCTCGTCGATCAGCTCAGGCCGAGCCCCGAGTTGCTCCAAAATCTGCCGCGCCACTGGCGGCCCTTCCTGTTCGTGGTACCGGGCCGCAGTGTTTTGATGTTTTCTCTCCGCTTCCTTGATGCCGATATCATGCAGATAGGCGGCGCACAGAATCACCGCCATATTGGCCTGCTCATTCTTGCCGATCTCTTCGGCATAACGGGCCACCCGCCGGGCATGATTGATGCGCCGGAAATCCTGGCCAAAATAACGCTTCATGGCAATAGCCACCCGGTCTTTAAGCAGATCATCCCGCTTAGCCAATAGTTCCGGCGACAGCTCCCCCAAGCACTGTTCGGCATATTTGCAATACGTCGCGCAGCCGAAATCAATTTTGGGGTTCAACACCCGATGCCCGCAGTTCTTGCACCGCCGACTGGGCTCATCTTTAAAAAATTCGATCTCGCCGCCACACTCCGGACATTTGCTCTCAAAGATCGCCCCTGGCTTCCAGTAGCGACTATCTTGACCCGGACATTGCATGGTTTCCTCCTCTTTAATTTTAATGATTATGCCCTTAGCTCAGTAAAAATTGCGGAGATTTAGTAAAATCCCCCCTTGAACGGCAATTTCTCCCTTGAAGTGATCAAAGTCCCCTTTATTAAAGGGGGATTTAGGGGAATTTTAATCCTTTCTCAAAAATTTAGCGGAGTTAGGGACATAATCGATAATTTTATAAAACGATGATTCTAATAATTATGCTGTTAGAATCCAGCCACCTCAAATCGGCGGGGCAATGGTAACCAGCAGCCGCAGATCTGTATGAGCTTTCAAACCATAGGGCTTGCTGATGTCGCAGACTAAGACATCACCGGCTTCGGCCATCAGAGTGGTACCGTCGGCCCCTAGAAATTCCCCCCGGCCTTCCAGCACGGCCAGACTTATCTGACCGTCGAGGTTATGGGCATGCACCGGCAGCTCCTGACCGGCCCGGAAATTGAAATTGAGAATCTTAAAATAGGGCGAGTCATTGACCAGCAGCCGTTTCAGACCTTTATCATCAAAGCCACTTTCAGCATAAAGATTGATTTTCTTCATCGCCTTTTGCTCCTTCTCTCGATTATAATGCTGATAGCCCGCCGCTATGCTAACTTTTGCTTCCTAGCCGGGCGTTTATAATTAATATAATCACCAGGCGCAAAATCGCCTTGACTTAGGTCAAAAAGCCTTTTTTCTGAGGCCGCGGCATGAAAATCCCATCGCAACTGGCAGCTATTCCCCTTTTCGAAGGTCTGTCCGAGGAAAACTACGCCGACCTGGCCGCCATTGTTCTGGATAAGGTATTTCATAAGGGGCAGACGATTTTCTCCGAAGGTGAGGAAGGCAATGGCTTTTATGTGGTAGTCGCCGGTCGGCTAAAAATCTTCAAGCTTTCCCGGGAAGGCAAGGAGCAGATTTTGCACATCTTTGGGGCCGGGGAGCCGTTCGGCGAGGTGCCGGTATTTGCCGGACAGCGTTTTCCCGCTAATGCCGAGGCCCTGGAAGATTGCCGGGTGTTCTTTTTCCCTCGGGCCGCCTTTGTGGAGCTGATTAAAAGGAATCCATCCTTGGCACTGAATATGCTGGCAGTGCTGTCCCGACGGCTGCGGCAATTTACCCTGCTGATTGAAGACCTGTCCCTTAAGGAGGTGCCGGGTCGGCTGGCCGCTTATTTGTTGTATTTAAGCCACCAACAGGCCGGAAGCGATGAGGTGGAGTTAGACATTCCCAAAAACCTGCTGGCCAGTCTGTTGGGCACCATTCCTGAGACCCTGTCGCGCATTCTGGCCCGGATGATCCGCCAGGGGCTGATCGAGGCCGAGGGTCCCCGGATAAAGATCGTTGACCGTCAAGGTTTGCAAGCACTCGCAGTAGTAGGGTCTTACAGGTCGACATAGGCCATCTTATTAATATTACTCATAATTTAGCTATAATGACGTGAGAAGTCTTAAACTCCCGCAAAAGTAGAAATAGTGATAAACCGGGGGGATCGGGAAACCTGATACTAGTGCCGCGGGCGGCGGAAGCCTTGCCGGATTTCCTCCATGGTTAATAGCCGCCATAAGGGGCGCCCGTGCGGACAGTGAGAGGAAACCTTAAGTCCATCCAGTTGGGCCAGCAATTGCTGGATTTCGGTTATAGTCAGCCGCTGCCCGGCCTTGATCGCCCCCCGACAGGACATGGTCAGCCTGAGACGTTCTCGCACCACCGAGCTATCGGCCAAGTCCTTAATGGGCGCCAGGGTATTCACCGTCTCCAGCACCAGGGCTTCCAAGTCCTGGTCTAACAGACAGGCCGGGACCTTGGTGATCAAAAAGCTATTGCTGCCAAAAGGCTCTAACTCTATTCCGGCCTGTTGCATGACCGCCAAGTTATCCTGGAGCCAGGCGGCTTGCCGCGCCTCCAGTTCCACGGGCCGGGGGAAGAGTAGGGGCTGCAAGGCCCCAGCTTGCTGCCAGTCGATGGCCAGGGCTTCATAAAGGATACGTTCGTGCGCCGCGTGCTGGTCAATCAGAATTAATCCGGCCGGGGCTTCGGCCACAATAAAGCTGGCCTGCAGTTGCCCCAGAACCAAGAGATCAGCGAATCGCCAGTCCGACGGGCCGGGGGACGGTGGAGACCCTGATTCTCGCGGCTCTGAACCAGGGATTGGAATTATAGCGGTAGAAACTGGTCCGGGAGCCGATTCCGCAGACTTAGGGGGGGACAGCGCCGGTCCCCAGCTTTCCTGGATCTGGGTCAGCGATCCGGGTTGCCAGGCGGCATTATAACTCTGACGACTGGGTCGGTGTTGAGCTTCCAACCCTTGGGTCAGAGCCGTCAACACCAGGCCATAGACCCGGCCACTGTCCTTAAAGCGGATTTCGGCCTTGGCCGGATGGACATTAACATCCACCAGTTCCGGAGGAATTTCCAGGTTGATTACCGCCGCAGGATAGCGCCCCCGCAGCAACCGTCCCTGATAGGCTTGGCGCAGCGCCGCGGCCAGCAGCCGATCGCTGACCAGACGACGGTTGACCAGCATAAACTGAAAGCGAGTACTGGCCAGACCCTGATCCGGGGCCAGCAACAGACCCCAGACCTTGAAGGGTTCCGCTTCCAAGGCAAAGGGCAGCAGCCGTTCCGCCAACTCGGTGCCCAGCACCGCGGCCACGCGCTCGGTCAGGGCTTTATGCACCGGCGCTACCAACACCGTCTTACCCTGGGCTTTAAGAGTGAAATGCACTTCGGGATAGCCCAGCGCCAGGCTGCGCACCAGTTCCAGGATCTGCCCCTGCTCCGCAGACTTACTTTTCAGGAACTTTCGGCGGGCCGGAGTATTATAGAATAGCTCGGCCACGGTAACCTGGGTGCCCACCGCCGCGGCACAGGGGGAGTTTTCCAAGATCTGACCGCCTGCCACCCGCAGACGACATCCGACCTCAAGATTCTGAGGGCGACTGATCAGCTCCAGCCGGGAAACCGCGGCCAGACTGGGGAGTGCCTCGCCGCGAAAGCCCAGCGTAGCCAGCTCTAACAGGTCCGGTTCCTGGCGCAACTTACTGGTGGCGTGGCGCTCCAGACTTAGCCGGGCATCCTCCGCAGACATGCCGCAGCCGTCATCCACTACCCGGATCTGGCTGCGGCCACCATCCTCTATCTCCACACTGATGGTGGTGGCGCCGGCATCCAGGGCGTTTTCGATCAACTCCTTCACAACTGAGGCCGGACGGCTAATGACCTCACCCGCGGCAATTTTACTGGCCACTTGGGGAGGCAAAATCATGATCTGACTCACCGGATTGTCCTTGCTTTATGGCCCCGCATTTTTTAAAATATCCAGTTAAGGAGGGCTGTGACCGGTTCTTCTTACCTGCCCCGCCAGTCAGGTTTGGCCTTCTTCAGACTGGCGGGGTTATCATTAAAGTAATATAACACAACTCTGGAAATTAAGGGAGTCGCGCCAGTGGGATCCTCCAAAAGTCAGTCGGAGTCAGTATCGGCCCAGGAAGAGCTTATCCTCAAGGTGACCAAAGAGATCGTCGTAAAATTTATTGAAGTGGGCCGCGTCTCCCCGACCAGCTTTGCCGAGATCTTCAAGGCGGTCAATGACAGCGTGCGCGAGTCAATCAAGAGATAAATCGGCCCGCTGGAGCAACTTCGGATTTTTATATTTTATCGGTAAATCATCTAAGTAGCTAAAGACGCGCTCCGTGATGCCAATGGATGCCATTAATTAGTGTCCATCCGAAAACTCCCCT
>MUKC01000089.1 GCA_002049795.1 Desulfobacca sp. 4484_104
GCGGCCATTACCGCGCTGGCGGCCTCGGGCCTGCCGATGAACGAGTATTATTTTGTCGGCTTCCTGCCATCCTGTACGAATCCCCCCGGCGGCTGACGTCAACCCTGGCGGCGGTAGCGAAAATTTTGGGCAATCGACAGATCTGCATCGCCCGCGAGCTGACCAAGATCCACGAGGAATACATTCGGGGACCGGTTGAGGAGATTATTGCCCGTGAAGGTGATCGTCGCTGGCGGGGGGAAGTTACCCTGTTGATTGCCGGGTGGTCGAAAAGCGACCAGCTGGAGGCCGTTGCCGGGGCGGAAGAGCTTGAACAGCGGCTGCGGGAACTGAGACAAACAGGGGAAACCTCCACCAGGAACCTGGTTGACATCCTGCAGGCCGAGTTTCCCGGCTGGCGGAAAAAGGATGTCTATCGCCTGGTGCTGGAAACAATCAAGTGAAAGGCAGACGACGGGTTATTTTATGAACCTTTGTATCTTTCTCAAGGATAACGATCAGTGACCACTACCGCCAGCGCAACCTGTCGGAATTGCGCCAGACCGTGGCTCGGGCTTTTGACGGCAATTATTCGGTAATCTGCAACCATGACTGGCAGCCGATCGAGGAGTTTATTGTTTTTATCACCAAAATGCGCTTGGAACGTGGATTTTCCCTCTCCGAAGTCCAGAAGGCTTTTGGCCTTTTCAGGACTATCATGCTCCATCAGCTGCCGTTGTTTTTCCAAGGGGAGGATTTGAGCAATGCCCTGCTTGCGGTCAATAACTCAGTGGATGTAACGATCAACCGTTTCAGTGAATATTTTCAGGGCAAGCATGAAGAGGAAATGCAGAGTCTTCTGGAAAGCCTTGAAGAAAATGTTGAGAAAAGAACCGAAGAACTGCACAATTCCGAGAAACGCTATCGAACCCTGGTGGAAGATATCAGCGACGGTTATTTTGTTTGTCGGGATGGCCGTTTTATCTTTGCCAACCGGGCTCTCGGAGCAATGCTGGGGCGGGAATCCGAGTCCCTGGTGGGGGAAGACTATGGTACTTTTTTTGCCGGGATTGAGGATCAATTTCCGGAATCTACTGACCATGTGGTTTTTGAGACTGAAGCGGTCAGTATTGACAGCATCCGCTTTCCGGTTGAGATTAAAATCAATCGGGTTTGTTATGATGGTTTGCCGGCTTTGGCAGGAGTTTGCCGTGATATTGTCGAGCGCCGTGAATCAGTGCGCCGGGAACTAGAGCATGAACGGTTGTTGGTGATCGGGCGGATGGCCACGGTTTTTGCCCATGAAATCAGAAATTCACTCTCCTCAATAAAAGTTAATATCAGAATTCTGCAAAGAAAACTCACCCTGGTTGAAAATGACACCCGGCGCATGGAAATTATCCTGCGTGATATTGACAAGCTGGACCAACTTTTACGGGATACCCTCCTTTTTTCCCGGTCGTTGGAAATCAGTCCGCACTGGCATGATGTGAATGCTTTGCTGAGTGAGGCTGTCCAGAGGTTTGACAGCGTGCTGACCGCTGAATCCATTTTCGTGCAAGTTGAACTTGATGAAACCGTGCCAGAACTGAAAGTGGATGATAAAAGCATGGATATTGTTTTTAACAACCTGATCAACAATGCCATAGAAGCCCTGCATGACACTTCGGACAGAAAGCTGACCATTTCCACCTGTTTCCGGCCGCATGCCGATGTCGACAAGGGAATGGTGGAAATTGTGGTCACAGACAATGGCTGCGGCATGGGGGAGGATGAACTGGGACAGATTTTCCATCCTTTTTACAGTACCAGGAGAAATGGCATCGGCCTTGGTCTCAGCAATGTTGCCAGGGTGATTGATCAGCATGGCGGTTTGATCAAAGTTGAAAGCAAGCTTCATCAGGGCACAACTTTTACGGTGGAATTGCCGTGGCAAAAAGAATTGAAATAGTTGTCGTTGACGACAACCTGGAGCTGCTGGAAAGCCTGGAACTCTATTTTCGGGAGAAAGGTTATGGGGTTTCTACAGCTGACAACGGTGAAACCGGACTTGCCTTGATTAAGTTCCGCCGGCCGAAAGTTGCCATTGTCGATCTGCGCCTGCCCGGCATGAGCGGCCTGGAACTGCTGGAGTCGCTTAAAAACGAAGGCATTGATTGCCGAACTGTGGTTATTACGGCATACCAGGAGATGGAAACTACGGTTCAGGCAATCAAGTTGGGGGCTTTTGACTATTTGCATAAACCGCTTGATATTGATGCCCTCGACCAGCTTATTGACAAGGCCTTGAGTGACCTTCCGGAAACTGAATCCATCAAAGTTGTGGATGAGGAGTTTAAGGAAAATACCATTGTCGGCCGCTCCCATGAGATGAAAGAGATCTTTAAACTTATCGGACTGCTTTCTGAGGTCAAAACAACGGTTCTGGTCGTTGGCGAGAGTGGCACCGGCAAGGAATTGGTGGCCAGGGCTATCCACTATCACAGTTCCTCAGCCGGAGAACCTTTTGTTGCTCTTAACTGTTCCGCAATTGTTGAAAACCTGCTGGAAAGTGAACTTTTTGGCCATGAACAGGGAAGTTTCACTGGAGCCGATGCGACCAAGAAAGGCAAGCTTGAAATTGCCGGCGGCGGGACCTTGTTTCTCGATGAAATCAGTGAAATTCCCCTCCACTTGCAGGCCAAATTGCTGCGTTTCATCCAGGAACGGGAGTTTGAACGGGTTGGTGGAAATCAGAAGGTAAAATTCAATGCCAGAATTATCGCGGCGACCAATCGTGATCTTGCACAAATGGTTAAACGGGGGGAGTTCCGTGAAGACCTCTACTTTCGCCTCAAGGTTTTTGAGCTTTATATCCCGCCGCTGCGCCAGCGCAAGGAAGATATTCCACTGCTGGTGGAGTACCTGATAAAAAAGATAAATCGCACTACCGGCAAGAAAATTCAACGAATTTCAATGGCCGCCATCAATCGGCTTCTGGAGCATGACTGGCCTGGCAATATTCGGGAGTTGGAAAACGTTCTGACCCGGGCGGTGGTTCTGTCTAAAGACAAATGTCTGCTGGAATCCTGTGTTGTCAATCTGCTGCGTCAGCCAGAGGCTGGATGTCCGGCATCTTTTCAATTGAAAAGCCTGAGTGAAATTGAAGCTCAGCATATCGCTCATGTCCTTCAATGTTGCCAAGGGAACATCTCCCGGGCGGCCCGCATTCTGGGTATTACCCGGCCCACTTTGAGAAATAAAATCAAGTCATTGAATATCTCTTTTGAGGACAGCTGAAGCCGTTTGCCGGCATGATTTTCCCAGGTGGAAAATAATTTTCCACCTGGGAAATTTATATCCATTTGCATTTCCTGATTTTTCCGCTCTTCTGTAGAACGTTTTTATGGTTTGTCGAGCTTTTCTGTCTTTTGTAATGTCGTATTTCCTTTAATCTCCGGCAGTTGCCGGAGAATATGGGGAAATAGTAAAGTTGAATGATAATATAATCATAACGCTACAGGAGGTGGGTGATGAGAACTGGCAAAAATTTTCTCTGGTTGGTGATGATTTTGTTGTTTGTCTGTGCATCAGGTACAGCCGGCGCTGCCGCTGCCGCTGCCGGAAAACCGATTGTTTTGGGCTGTCCCTTGTCTACGGCCTTTCTCTATGGTTGGGATGCGGAAAGGGGCATTAAACTGGCGGTTGACGAGATCAACCAGGCTGGCGGGGTTGCCTATGGGGGTGCGTCCCATCCTTTTAAGGTTGAAGTCATCGATACCCGGTCGCTTGAACCCGGGGTTCCAGTCAGCGAAGCTTTGCTCGGGGTTGAAAAGCTTATCCTTGAAAAAAAGGCGGATTTTATTGTTGGCGGTCCGGTTCGTTCAGAGGCGGCAATGGCGGTTATGGACCTGCTCAGCAAATATAAAAAAGTCTCCATTGTAACCACTGGGGTTTTGAGCCCCGGCTATCACAAGCGGATAGAAAAAGCCTATGATAAATATAAGTATTGTTTCCGCAACTCTTCCGAGATTATTACGATTGGCAAGGACATGATCAAGGTTTTTAATCGTTTGAACAGTGAACATGATCTGACAAAAGCTTTTATCATGGTTCAGGATGTTGCTCACGCCCGCAAGGCCGGTGGGTTTATTGCCAAACTGTTGAAAGGTACCGGCAAATGGGAGGTCTTGGGCCAGGAAATTTATCCCACCGGGGCGACCGATTTTTCCATGGGTCTTTTAAAGGCCAGACGGCTGAAAGCGGAAGTCCTTTTCATCTGGATGGATATGCCGGAATCAGCAATTTTATTGAAGCAGTGGAAGAATATGCGCATGAAATGCGTGCCGATGGGTTTCATGTCAGCGGCCGAACAGCCTAACTTCTGGGAAGCCACCAAGGGAAACTGCCAGTACACGATAGTCGATGCCGTCAACGGCGGCAACGTGCCGTCAACCATGACGCCCTGGACCATGAAGTTTGTGAATGCGTACCAGAAAAAATGGGGTTTGGAGCCGGAGGGTTACGGAACCTCTTCAAGCTACATGGCGGTTTACCAGTTGAAGGAGGCCATTGAAAAGGCCGGCAGCCTGGATGCCGATGCGGTTATCAAGGCCCTGGAAGCCCAGGACCTGATGGGTGTGTACGGACGCATGAAGTTTGCCAAAAACCACCAGATTATTCCCTCCGACGACCCGGAAAAAGGGGCGACCGGCTGTATGTTTCAGTGGCAAAATGGCAAACGGGTGCAATTTTTTCCCAAAGCCGGGGCGACTGGAGATATCATGCTGCCGCCCTGGATGAAGTAGAGGAGTCATGGACATGGATTATTCCACCCTCTTTTTTTTATTGCAGGAACGCCGGAGCTGCCGCTCTTTTCAACCGGGGCAGTCATTGGAAGTATCGATTTTATGGAAGAAGCCCCGCTGGTCATCGCGGTTGTTGTCGATCCGCGCAAAGGTGGTCTTGGGGAGTATTTCAACCAGCCGCTCGGCAGTGTCCAGGCCGGTTCGGCCTGTATGCAGAACATGATGCTGGCCGCCACCACCCTGGGGTTTGGGACCCTCTGGTTCACCTTTTTTGACCCGGCTGCCGTCAAACTAATACTCTCTATTCCCGATGACCATGAAATTATCGGCCTTCTTTTTGTCGGTAAAGCCTCAGGAGAAATACCGTCCAGCCGGCGCCGGGACCCGGTAATCTATGCCGACAGCTTTGGTGTTGAGTATGATCAAGGTTGAGATATGCTGCTTTTGCAACCTAAAGGTGCAGGGACGTGGAACCATACTTGGTCTCTGCGTCCCTGCATCGAAAAGTGATTGGTCGAAAAGGAAACGGAACCATGGCAATTAATCCTGATTTGCTCGGTCCCTGTGGTCTTTACTGTGGTGTCTGTGCCATTTATATTGCCCATCGAGATCATAATCATAAATTAAAGGAACGGTTGGTAAATCTCTACAAGGGAGGAATTCCCGGCAAAGGCACCCTTCCGGGCAGTGAAAATTTATCAATTGAAGACATCCGGTGTGGCGGCTGTATGTCTGCGGACGTATTTATGTACTGCAAACATTGTGAAATCAAGGATTGCACCGGGAAAAAAGGTTATGCCGGATGTTACCAATGTGATGAATTCCCTTGCCGGCATATTGACGACTTTCCGATGCATGTTGGTAAAAAGGTCATCCTGCGGGCGGTTCCGTACTGGCGGGAAGTTGGTACGGAAAAATTTATTGAAGCTGAAGAGGCCCGTTATATTTGTCCCGATTGCGGCAATAAGGTTTTCCGCGGTGCGGTAACCTGCAACAAGTGCAAAGTAAAGCTGGATCTGGATTAAGTTATGAACCTGTTTTCCGGCAGAACCGGCTCAGGCCAACTTGGGGATTAGCGGTGGAAATATTAATTTACGGGATAGTCAACAGTTTTAAACTTATCCTGATTGCTTTTGGCTTCACCTTGGTGTACGGCACCAGCCGCCTGCCCAATTTTGCCCATGGAGCCATCTTTGTTTTTACCGGGTTTGTGGCCTGGATCATGATGCACAAGCTCAATCTGCCTTTTCTGCCAGCGGCCCTGTTGTCCCTGGCTTGTGCGGCCCTGGTTGGCGTGGTCATCTACCAGTTTATCCTGAAACGCATCCGGGGCATGAATATGAACGAGATTATCGCTACCTATGCCATTGGAGTGGCTTTGATTGAAACCTTCCGCTGGCTCGGTTTCAAAGGCACCACTTTTACCCTGCCGGTGGTGAAGGAGGGGGTAGTTTTTATTGCTGATGTGCCGGTCGATTATCAGCGGCTGATGGTAGTGGCTGTCGGTTTGGTGATGCTTGCAGCGGTTTGGGCCTTTACCAAATTTACCCGCACCGGCCGTGCCTTGCGTGGCATTGCCCAGGACGAGCGGGCTGCCATGATGCTTGGCATTGATTCCGACATGACAGCGACGTTGGCGATGGCCTTGGGATCGGCCCTGTCCGGGCTGGCGGCATTGATGCTTTTCCCCCTCGGTAGCATCGTCGTTGAGGCCGGCTATAATACCTTGATTTTTGCCCTGGCCGTCTGCATGGTTGGTGGCATCGGCAGTTGGAGCGGTACCGTGCTGGCCGCTTTTGTCCTCGGGTTTCTCCAAGTTGTGACCGTTACCTATCTGGCCACCCATTTTCAGATGGTGGTTACCCTGGCGGCAATTATCGCGACCCTGATTTTAAAACCCTCCGGATTTTTCGGCAAACATAAGGAACTCGAGGAGAGAGTGTAGAGAATATGCAGACAGAAAAGCGTAAAGAGAGGATAGACCGCGGCATTAAAATACGTTCCGACGGTATCTATGCCCTTTCGTCATGGCGTGAGATTACCTATCTCATCGCTCCGCGGTTTTTGTTGATTGGAGGCCTGCTCGCAGCGCCGTTGCTGCTTCATTTTTTTCCCTACTGGCAGAAGGTTTTGCTGATTATCTGCATTTATGCTCTTTTGTCCATGGCTTTCGATTTTCTTGCCAACTATGTCGGCTTGGTCTGTCTCGGCGGCTCTTTTTTTGTCGGGGTCGGCGGTTACGGTGCTGCCCTGTTGAATAAATACCTGCTGCTGTCTCCGTTGATTTCCATTCCATTGGCTGCTTTGTTCGGGGCCGCTTTTTGTACCCTGTTGCTGCTTCCCTGCCTGCCCCTGCGGGGGGTTTATTTTGCCATTATAACCTTGATGTATCCACTGATGATGACCCGGATTATCGAAGCTTTTGAACTTTTCGGCGGAACCAACGGCATGATGGATATCCAGGGCTTTGGCAACCCCTGGATTGAACAGTATTTCCTGGTTGTTGCAACCCTGGTTTTTCTTTTTGCCCTGCGCCGGTTGTCGGTTGAGGATCTCGGCCTGGTCATCAGGGGAATCAAGGACAACGACCAGTCAGTCAGGGCTTCGGGCATCAATATAACCTTCATCAAGGCCCAGGCCATCTTTTATGCTTCGTTTCTGGGTTGCTTTGCCGGGGCTTACCTGGCCCATGTTTACATGTGGGCCGGCCTTTCAATGTTTGCCCTCGATTTCTCGATAATTCCGATTGCCGCCACCGTGGTTGGCGGCGGCGGTTCCCTGCTTGGAGCCGTTCTCGGAGCAATTTTGCTGGTGCCGCTCTCCGAAGTCCTGCGGGCTTTTGGCCCTTTGAGAATTGTTGTTTATTCATTGATTCTTACCGTGGTCATTGTTATCAAGGGCGAGGGTTTGCTCAATTATCTTTCCCGCAAATATCATCAGTTTGAGCGATGGGTGGAAATCTGATGGCAATGTTGACAGTTAACAGGTTGACCAAGAAATTCGGCGGCATCACCGCCCTGGACGGCATCGATTTCTCAATCGAAAAAGGGGAAGTAATGGGAGTCATCGGACCGAATGGCTCCGGTAAAACAACGCTGATCAATTGTATTACCGGTTTTATCAAGGCAACGGCCGGTGACATTATATTCAACGGCCGCAACATTAGGGGGATGAAGCCCCATAAAATTGTCAATCTCGGCATCTGCCGGACCTTCCAAATTATGCGCCCTTACAGCAGTCTGCCGGCCTACAAAAACCTGATCATTCCGCTTTATGGTCCCCGGGCCCGCAAAACCGGCGGCTGGCGGGGCGGCGGCCGCCACGGAGACCGCAATATCATTGCCCTGGATCTGCTTGAGGAGGTTGGCTTTGAACGTGAATCGAAGGTTCCCTACAAACTTGCCGGCACCCTGCCGACCGGTTATCTCAAGCGTCTTGAACTGGCCCGTTGCCTGGCGTTGAATCCCGATCTTTTGATCTGCGACGAGGTTTTTTCAGGCTTAAGCATGAGTGAAATTGCCTCCATGGTGCCCCTGATTGAAAAGCTCAATAAATCCGGGGTGACGATCATCATGATTGAACATCGCCTGAAAGAACTTTTCAGGGTTGCCAGACGGGTTATGGCCATCAGTTATGGCGAAAAGATTGTCGAGGGATCACCGGAAGAGGTGATGGCAAACGAGAAGGTTAAAGAAGCCTATCTTGGAGCTTAAGGAGGACGATTGGGATGCTGGCTGCCGATGGATTGATGGTTTTTTATGAAAACATGCTGGCCCTTAACAATATTTCCCTGCGTTGTCATGAAAATCAGATTGTCGGGGTTTTTGGAGCCAACAGTGCTGGCAAATCAACCCTGATGTACACTCTCTCCGGGATCATTCTCGACCAGAAAATAAAAGAGAAGATGCGGGGGGGAGAACAGATAACCGTGATGGGGGAAATTACCTTTGAAGGTCGGGAGATCAGTGGTTTGAGACCCCATCTCCGTGCCCGCCTCGGCATTGTTCTCTGCCCCGAACGACGTCGTCTTTTTCCCGAAAGCAGCGTCATGGAGAACCTCAAAATTGGGGCCTACATGGCGACTCGACAGGAATCCAGGGATACCCTTGACTATGTTCTGGAAATTTTCCCGCCTTTGGAGAAGCTGCTGCGTCGTCCGGCCGGCTTCTTGAGCGGCGGGGAGCAGCAGATGGCGGCTATCGGCCGGGCCCTGATGGCCCAGCCGAAACTGCTGCTTCTTGATGAACCGCTCCTGGGCTTGAGCCCGGCTTATCAACAGGTGGTCATGGAGGCGGTCAAACGGATTCGGGAAGCAAAAAAAATCTCTATTATTGTTACCGAACAATACGCCCGCCCGGTTATTCCGATCGTCGATTACGCCTATATCATGGAAAACGGATCAGGAGTGATGTCCGGGTCCGGTCAGGAACTGCTTGACAATCCCGACGTCAAAGCGGCCTATTTCGGAGTTTAGAATGGATTTTTCCAGGGTGTACACGTTTACGGCTTTTGAAGAGGCCTGCCAAAAATATCCGGAACGAAACGCTTTGATCTACCTGGGCCGGAGATTTTCCTACCGCTTTCTCAAGCTGATGATCGACCAGTTTACTACCGCCCTGCACCGACTGGGAATAGGACACCAGGACAAAGTGATGATTTATTTGGGGAATTCTCCCCAGTGGATCATTGCCAATTTTGCCATCCAGAAACTGGGGGCCGTGGTGGTGCCGGTTTCGCCAATCTATACTTCACATGAACTGCTTTACATGGTTAAGGATGCCGGGGTCGAGACGGTGATCTGCATGGATACCAATTTCGGCTATGTTAAGGAAGTTGACCGGCAGCATCCTTTAAAGCGGATAATCGTTACCAACCTTACCGATTTGCTCTATACCTGGCAGAAGGTCTTCGGGACCTTGGTTGATAGAATCCCCCGAGGCAGTACCGTTAAAGGAGAAAATATCTACCGTTTCAATGATCTTTTGCGGAGAGCGCCGGCCGAGCCTCCGGAAGTTGAGATCGACGCTTGCAAGGATCTGGCCTATATCATGTATACCGGTGGCACCACCGGATTTCCCAAAGGGGTGCCAGGCAGCCATGTCAGCGAAGTTTCCTATGTCGAGGATGTCATGGAGGTTTTCCGTCCCTATATCAATAAAAGCTGTGACACCATGATCATGGTCAACCCGCTGTTTCACATTATGGCCAAGGGATTTCTGTTTGCCGCCGGGCTTAACTTCGGCAATACCACGGTGCTGATGCCGGTGCCGGAGGTCGACGCCGTGCTGCGGGAGATTGAGCGTTTTAAGGTGCGCTGGATGCTCGGAGTTCCAGCCCTTTACCGGATGATTCTGGAGAACGACCGTCTCTCAAGCTACGATATTTCTTCACTTGAATACTGCTATTGCGGGGGAGATGTGCTGCCGGGAGAAATATTCAACCGCTGGCGCGAGTTGACCAGCCATCCTCTGTACCAGGTCTACGGTTCAACCGAAGTCGGGCACCTCACTTACAGCCGCCTTGACAAGGAACCGGACCCCCGGACGGTGGGCAGTATCCTGCCTTCCCGACGCTGCTTGGTCGTTGATCCCGAAACCCTGGAGGAAGTTGATTCCGGGGCTGTTGGGGAACTGCTGGTAACTTCAGTTTATACCAATAAAAGCTACTGGAACAAGCCGGAAGAAACCAATCGTTCCTATGTGCGTATCGGTGATGAAATATTTTACCGGATGGGTGATTATGTTCGCCTGACCGAAAATGGTGAGATCCAGTTTGTCGAGCGAACCGCGGATACCATCAAATACAAGGCCTACCGGATTTCAGCCTCAGAAATTGAAGCGGCTTTGCAGGATCATCCCACGGTCATGGGCGCCTGCGTGGTTGGTATACCGGATGCCGGCTGCGGCGAACGTATCAAGGCTATCGTGGTGCTCAAGGAAGATGCCAAGGGGGTTGACGGCCAGACACTGACGGGCTGGTGCCGTAAACGCCTGGCCCCTTACAAGATTCCTCATTATATAGAATTCCGCGATATGCTGCCGAAATCAAAGGTCGGCAAACTCCTGCGACGGGAAATCAGGGATGAGGAAAAACGCAAAGAAGTGCAGTAATATGCAGCTGGATGGCGTCGGCAACTAAATATTGCAGACGGGGGGAGATGAACGATAAAAAACTTTTTATCGGTACCAGCGGTTTTTACTATCCCCACTGGCAGGGGGTTTTCTATCCCCGGGGATTGATCAGGGCGAAGTATTTTGAGTATTTCTCCACCTGTTTCCATACGGTGGAGTTGAACAGTACTTTTTACCATCGGCCCAGGATAAAAACCGTCGAGCACTGGCGGGACAAAAGTCCCGCTGATTTTCTGTTCTCCCTCAAAGCCCATCGGGGGATAACCCACTATCGCCGGCTGCGGGAATGCCGGGACGATCAGCGAT
>MUKC01000090.1 GCA_002049795.1 Desulfobacca sp. 4484_104
CGGATCGCCCGGGTGATGGACCCATTTACTATATCATCGGTTCCATAGTTAGTGTTCTGTTTTCAGCGCTGTTTGTTCTCTGTGATGGCAGCCTGGTTAACCTGAGCCTGGAGGGTATGGGAGTGGATCAGTCGAAAGTGACTTTGCCGCTGGATGCCACGACCCTCTCCGCGGGGGCGGTACTGTTCTCGGCTCTTTTCTGGGGCATGGTTTTCTTCGATCTCATCGGTGCGACCCATCTCTTTCCTTTCCGGAAAAAACTGTCGGTTTTCTGGCGCCGCCTGTTTATAGGGGTCTCGGTGCTGATGGCTGGTCTGGGCCTGACGATTGTTGTCGCCTTGGGCTGGTGGAGGGCCCACAGCCTGCTCACGGTTCCCGAGGTGCAAGCGGCGATGGTTGATACCGGAACCGTGGGAGGGGGTTCCGGCCTCGAGGTTGCCGGTGAAAATGGCGTGGACTTGGGGGAAATAGAAACCGGTGGCTGTCCGGCGGTACTTCCTGACGATCGTGATCTGTCCCCTTCGCCGCTGGAAGCCCGGGTTATTCATCTGGTATTGGAAGGAATTCCCTTTTTAAGCTATATATCTTCGGCCTTTTGCTGTGTTGGTGCACTGGTTTTCGTCAAGTTTTTTATCCTGTTGGTGGTCGTCATGGTTTCAACCGTACTGTTGTGGCCCCTGTTTTGCGTCAGTTCCCTCTTGACCTTGGTCATCAACGGCATTGCCGTTTTTGTGACCGCCGCTCTGGACTGGCTGATCGGTTTCGGCGAAATGCTTCTGGGACTATTCAACTGGCAGCCGCCGTCTGCAGAGGCTGCGTCCGGGTCGGTGGTTGAGAGCGAACCGGCGAACGAACCGGTTGATGCTGCCGTTGAGGTCACGTCGGCCGGCGGCAACGGCCAGGGTTCCGACAGCCTTGACGATGATCCGGGTTTTAATCCTTTTGCCAGGAGGTAGGTGAGATGAGCGAATACGTTTCTTACAGCAGCACGATCGTGAGTGGCGAGGCCGGAGGAGCGGTGGCTGGTTCCCTGGCCCGACGGGGATTTTTTCACCGTGACGAACAGTCCTGGAAAAACGCCCGGGAACGGGCCGCGGCACTGGCGGATGAGATGGAAAGCTCCCTGCGGAAACAGACGGCTACAATGAACAACAAGTCACAATCTTTCCAGGGGGGAGAAGATCTGGTCCGGGCGCAGGCCATGTGGTCGGCTTTTTCCCGGGTGCCGGAATTCAGGGAGTATGCCGCCCAGATAAAGGCAGCCGAATTCAGGGAACTCGAACAGGGGTTTTCCCGCCTGTCTCCGGGCCTTGGCAGGGGGGCGGACGCCGACCGGCTGGCCGGCCGCCTGGAAAAACTGGCCGCCGAGGTCCAGCGTGAACTCTGCCAGGTTGAACAGCAGGTGGTGGTTGAAACCGTAGCCGCCGCTCTTGAGGAAGAGGGTTATCTGGTGGACCGTCGGGGTGGCCGGTTGAAAGCCACCCGGGGATTGACCTGCGTCTGGGCCGAGGTTGATCCTTTTGCCGAGCTCGCCTTGGACATGTCCGGTTTTTCCGGGCTGGACTGCGTGCGGGAGATGGGAAAAATAGAGAAAAGGCTGCGGGCGAAAGGCCTGCGGATCGAAAGAAACACCACCCAGTCCCATGGTCGGCCGGCCGGTGGGGTGCTGGCACAGAAATTGCGGCCGCTGTTTCCGGAATTCAAGCGGATGAAGCCACTTGCCGGGCCGGAACGGCAGCGTGAAAGGGTTCGTAATGCCCGCTGATCTCGGCCCGGAGCCGTTGTCATTGTTGGTATAACTTAAACCGCAACCAAAAACAAGGAGGAGAAGAAGATGAAACCAGGTTTCCTGAACCAGATGGAAGAAGCGTTCGCGGTCTGTCAGCACGTAATCCTGTCCCTGAACACCGAGGACCGGTTTTACTTTCCCGAAAAAGATGCCGGGCCCGCCAACCTCAACTACTTCCTGGCTTCGTATTTTGCCGCGGCCGACTACCGGGTGCTGCAGTTTTCCCCCAGCATGGGGCTGCGCGAACTGACCCGGGACCGTGAACCGAGCGCCGTGGTTGAGGAACTGGCCAGGGAAGACGACCCGGTGATTGTTTTCAACCGGCTCAGTACCCTGATGCGCAATTCACGGGAAAAGTGGTTGATCCTGGTTCTCCACGCCGAGACCATCGCCCCGTCCCATGAACATGGCACGCCGCCGCCGGTGCCCCTGGCGGAGATTCTGCACACAATGGCCATGGACGATGGCATTGCCCGGGGCAATTCCCGAATGGCACTGATTACCTACAGCGCCCTGCCTGAAGACCTGCTGGCCCGTTCCCGCGGATACCGTCATATCCCCCTTGGACTGCCGACCGAAGAGGAGCGGCTGGCCTTTATCAATTTCCTGTCCGGTCTTGCCCGGAGCGGCTGCGATGAATTCGGCGCTCTGGAAAAGGGACTGGAAGCCGAGGAGTTTTCCCGTCTCAGTGCCGGCATGCCGTTAAGCGGCATTGAGGCTCTTTTCCGGGCCGCCGGGCATCGCCGCCGGCAGATTACCCGTCAGCAGATCCGGGAGTACAAGGCCAGGGACATCCGCAACCTGGCCCGTGACCTGCTGGAGGTTTCGGAGCCGCAGGAGGGGTTTGCCGGCGTCGCCGGGCACACCGGCATCAAGGATTATTTCAAGCATCTGATTCCCTATATCAAAGCCGGCCACAACGGGGTGCCGCAGGCTTTCCTCTTCCACGGGGTTCCCGGTTGTGGCAAGTCCCACCTGGTGAAAGCCCTGGCCAACGAACTGGGCTGGCCGCTGCTCGAACTGCGCAATGTCCGCAACCCCTATGTCGGCCAGAGCGAAATGAACCTGGAGCATGTCATTCATGTGATCGAACAACTGCAGCCGGCCATTCTCTTCTTCGACGAAATTGATCAGAGCATCGGGCAGCGGGGGACCGGTCCGTCCGGTGATTCCGGCACCTCGGAGCGCCTGCTGGCCCGGATTTTCACCTGGATGGGCTCGCTGCACCTGCGGGGTAAACTGATCTTCATCGGTGCTTCCAACCGGCCGGACATCCTTGATCCGGCCCTGCTGGACCGTTTCGGAGTCTCCATTCCCTTCCTTAAACCCGGCCGGGATGAACTGGCGGAACTCATTCCTCTGTTGTTGGACAGTTTTGGCCGGAGCCGGGGACGGGTCGAAATCGGGGAGATTGTTGAGCTGGTATACCCCCACAGCCCGACGGGAAGGTCGATCCAGGAGATCATTATTGACGCCGGTTTCCACGCCGACCGTCGGTCTGGAGCTATCGGGGCGTCCATCGAGCGGGAAGATGTCCTCAAAGCGGTAAGCAATTACATCGGCCGGGAGGATCGACTGGAGATGGAATATATCTCTCTGGTTTCCCTGTCAATGTGCAGCTTGCAGTCGTTGCTTCCTTGGAACGACTGCAACGGGTTGCGGCCCGGAGCCGAGATACCTGAAAAACTGTTGCAGTCGGGGGTGGTCGGCAAAGACGGCCGCCTGCGGCCCGAGCCGCTGCAGCGGGCGATCGCGGAATTGAAACAGCAGCGTTACAGCGAAAGGATGATCCGATGAGTGGATCGTGAAGACGTAAAAAACACGCTGGATGGAAGCGAAAGCGGATCGAGGGCCGGCCTGTTGGGGGTGTTAATCTGATTGCTTTGCTGATCAGGACATTTTGCTGATGCAACTCTGCAGCCGGCCTGCTGGCTTTTGTTAGTTCCCGTAATTATGGTTTCCCGCTGGCCGACATTGATTGTTGATGGCGTCCACGCTCTGGAGTCGGCATGGGATGGCGATATGCCGGAGGCGATGGTTATGATGGTTATCCGGTATTCGCCGAATCGGGATAAATTGCTGTTTTTACACTTGTATTGTTCGTCAATATTCTGGTGGCAGATGGAAGAGAGGATATCTGACTTTGGCTAAAGAGGAGGACGCGCATGGCTTCGTTGTTTTTGGGTACGGTAAGTACGAAAGAGAATAAATACGAAATTCATGCGGTAACAAAGGATTTGCCGTTTAGAGAGTTTAGCGCGTCAGAGATTTCAGACAGAGTGCTGTATCGAGAATTGTTAAAAGGTAGATTCAAAGTATTGGCACAAGGAAAACCCATTTATTGCACGGCAATCAATCCTGATATAGAACAAAAAATAGAAAAAAACCCGCACGACAGTCGGGAAGGAACGGTCCATATCGTTGCGATAGATGACAACAGGAAAATTGCTGCGGCTTTGAGCATTGCAGTTGATATAGGAGAAAGGGACGGAGGTAAAGAAATAGGACTTCCACTGGAAAATGCCTGGCAGCAGAATAACTATCCGGAAGGAGCTAGTTTGGAAGCTTTCCGTCAAAAATACATGCAACGGATGTATGGAGAAAAAAGACATGTTGAGCCGTGGGAAATGGCAGAGTTGTACAGGCATTACAAGCTGGTTCCAAAAGGAAATTTGCTGCCTCGACTGGCACTTTATGCCGGGTGGTATCATCTTGGAATGAGAGAAGCAGAGAAAAAAGGCTGGACACCGACATGGCTGTGGGTGTTTGACGCGATACCATCTTATTTCAATCTGTATAAATTGGTAGCTAAGGCGGTGTTGAGAGATTGGACCATTGAGATGCCTGTCAAATTGGTTTCTCCGGCTGGAAAGCATCTTCACATCAAACAGGTTGATGGATGTAAAGAAATCTTTTACCAGGGAAGAAAAATTTCCCGTTCAGTAAAAACATTGATCCCAATAATTGGATCGACGGCACTACGTTATAAATATGAGGATGTTCCCTTTTTAGATGGTTTGGTCGATGTAAAAAAACTAAGTGCGGAAGTCGAGCAGGGGGTGGTTTTGACATCATTTGAAGGGCGGGAAGGATTCTGTTTGAACGATAAAATAAAGGTACGGATCGGTTTAGGTGTTACCGCCAAGAGAGCATTTGAGCAGGACTACCATAAAAATAACCGTTTTAGTAATTACATAAATCGTTTATCGTTAAAACGAGTTGGTGCAGAAAAGTGGGAGTTTAACCACATTGGCGACTTGTAGAAACTGTTTATACCAATACTAATTTGAATGATTTATTTTTTTTCTTTGCGTCAGTAAGGTTCCAAAATTTGATGAGAGCCCGTAACCTGAACTGAAAGGAAACCTGTGTATGGGAATTAAAAACGGCTTGAGAGGCCAGCAGGCTGGTTGTTTCAGTAAATTCCAGGTCAGAAAATTGGAGGATATCCTGGATGCCTGCCGCTTTGATCCGTCGCTGGCGAGCGATCTCGAAGGCTGTGGTCCGGTGGCTGAATTGGAAAGACAGTTTGCCAAAATGTGCGGAGTGGGTTACGCCCTGGCGTTATCCAGCGGAACGGCTGCCTTGCACGTGGCTCTGCTGGCTGCCGGAATCAGAGCCGGAGACGAGGTTATTGTTACTTCTTATTCCTGGGCACAAAGTGTTTCTCCGGTGCTGTTCTGTGGTGCTACACCGGTTTTTGCCGATATCGATCCCGGTACCTGTAATCTGGATCCGGTGTCCGTCAAGTCACGGATCAGCAGCCGAACTCGAGCGATCCTGACAGTCCATCTTTTCGGCCAGCCAGCCGATCTTTGTGAGTTGCGCGAAATTGCTGACCAGCATCAGCTGACGCTGATTGCCGATGGCGCCCATGCCCTGGGGGCGAAGCTGGACGGTGGTTCGCTGGCTGCCCGGGCAACGGCCACGTGTTATTCCCTGAGCCGGGGAAAACTGGTGTTTGCGGGAGAGGGTGGGATTATGGTTACCAACGATGATGCCTTGTACCGAAAAGCCGTGCGTTTTTCCCAGCACCATGAGCGGGTCCGCCGAATCGAAGGTAATGGGGGGCGGGAAGGTTTTGCCCTCAATTACCGGCTGCATCCGTTGGCCGCCCTGCTGGCTCTCGGTTCACTGGCAGAGATCGAATCACGCTTTGATCATCGGCGGGCAGTGCGGGAGGCTTTTGCTGCCGGCCTGGGAAAATGTGATCGACTCGTTTTCCCTCAAAACCTGCCGGGAGTTCAACCGGCTCCTTATGGAATACCGCTGACTTACAGCGGTTCTGACGGCAGGGAACAACTGGTTGCCCGGGTTCGGGAGAGAGGTATTCCCCTGCGTTGCGGGCCGGTGGTGGAGGCGCTGCACCGGCGGCTGGACAGTCATGGTTTCCCTGGAATTGTACCGCACCTGTCATGGAAAGCCGGTGCCTGTCCTCAGGCTGAGGATCGTTGCCGGAACCGGGAATTATGGGTCCTGAGCGCCCTGGACATGGATGGTGTTTCCTTGGAACAAGCGGAGAGGTTTGGTTTGGTGATCAGAAAATTGTTGTAATAAAAAATCTGCTGGTAATGCTGAAATGGATCGATATTGCCATCTGGCGTTCGTGGAAAACGAACGCTTTTTTTTATGTTTGATGCAGTTGTTAATTGAAAACATTAAACCACCAGCTCTGCT
>MUKC01000091.1 GCA_002049795.1 Desulfobacca sp. 4484_104
GAGGAGATGCCTGCCCATTTGATAAACCATATTCCGAATGGATTTTCGGGTCAAATTTTTTGTTGATTTTTCCAGGCTTAGGATTTAGTAAGATAAAGTAAACCAACCGAAGCGCGGGTACTAAGAGGAGACTAGTCTGTGAGAATCTTGTTGGTGCAACCCACCACGTTTTATCCTGACAAGCGTATTTTACGTAGTAAAACCAGATGGTTGCTGGGGCTGACGATTCCTTATTTAGCCGGATTAACCCCGCGTCATATTCAGGTTGACGTGGTCGATGACCGCCTGCGTCCCATTCCTTATGATCGCCCCTATGATCTGGTCGGGATTACCGCTACTTGTGCGACTGCCGACCGGGGCTTTCAGATTGCCCAGGAGTTTCGCCGGCGGGGGGTGCCAGTGGTCATGGGCGGCTTCCACGTCTCCCTGCATCCCGAGGAGACCATGGAGCACTGTGACGCCGTAGTGGTTGGAGAAGCCGAATCGGTCTGGGAGCAGGTCCTCGAGGATGCCCGCTTAGGCCGTCTGCAGCGCCGTTATCAGACCGAAGGTTTTCACGACATGGTCGGGTTACCCCGGCCGCGGCTGGAGCTCTTCGATTTTCGGCGCTACCGGGTGAAGATCGCCCCGACCCAGACCTCCCGCGGCTGTCCTTATCATTGCAGCTTCTGTGAGGTGCCGATTGTTTATGGCCACACTTATCGCCGCCGCCCGATCGGCGAGGTGTTGGAAGAAATCAAGGCCATTGTACGCATCACCGGCCTGAAGAAGATTTATTTTATTGATGATAACCTAACCGGCCACCGGGAATATGCCAAAGACTTGTTCCGCGGCCTGATGCCCTTAAATGTGCGCTGGAGCTGTTTATGGACCATTAATACCTCTAGAGATGAAGAGCTGCTTGATCTGGCCAAGAAATCGGGTTGCTACCATGTGAATATCGGCATTGAAAATGTCTGCCCGGAAAGCATTGCCTCCATTGAAAAGGTCCAGAATCCGGTGGCGGATTATGAATGGATGTTGAAACGACTACAGGAACGGGGTATTTTTTATTCTTTGAATTTTATGTTCGGCCTGGATGGGGACCAGATGACCCTGTTCAATGAAACCCTTGAATTTCTAGAACGCATCAAGGCCCCGATGGCCTTTTTCAACTCGGTGACGCCGCGGCGCGGGACGCCGATGTGGGACCAGCTAAATCAGGAAGGTCGGATTCATAATCCCGACGCCGAAAAGTATTTGGGCATGATCTGCAATTTCTACCCTAAACATATGTCTCCCGAACAATGCGAGGCCGGGGTCTGGCGTTGTTTCCAGAAATTTTATTCTTTTCCTTCTATTTGGCGGCGGTTGTTCACCCCCCCGAACTCGTATATTTTTCAGGGCTTGCCCAGTAATCTTTACTTTCATTGGGCCGTCAATCGGCGGGTGGACCCGGTGGATTTTTATTAAGAGGATAGAAACTTAAAAGCAGCCCGGAGGCCGTCCAGGACAAATTGCACGGCCAGCGCGGCCAGGATCAGGCCCATGAGCCGGGTTACCAGCCGCACGCCGGTTTCTTTGAGGACACTGGTGAGCCGGGTGGCAAAGCAGAAAGCCAGGTAAGCCGACAGCAACACCAGGGCCAAAGAGACAAACAGGACGACGATCTCCATAGTCCGGGAAGCCCGACTGCTAAGCACTAGTATCGTGGAGATGGCGCCGGGGCCGCTTAATAGCGGTACGGCCAGCGGTACTAGGGAGATATCCCGGTAATCGCGGGCGTCCAGACTGCTGGAAGTATAATGACGGGTAATGGGACTCTGCCCCTCCAGCATCTCAAAGGCGATCCGAAACAGGATGAGCCCACCGGTAATCTGGAACGCGGCAATGGTGATCCCGAAGTAATTGAGCAGGGCCTGGCCCAGAAACAGGAAGCCGCTGAGGATGAGGAAGGCACTCAAGCAAGCCCGGAAAGCCAAACGCCGTTGCGTGCGGGGCGGGAACCCGGAAGACAGGGCCAGGAAAGGAAAGATATTGCCCAAGGGATCAACAATGATGACCAGGGAGACTAAGGCGGTAATAAAAAAGTTCCCGGCGTTTCCCCAATACTCCAAAAGTCTTTGTCCCGAATAAGGTTGAAACCGAATTTGATTTCGGTTCTTTAAGGATAACTTATGTCAACCTATCAGATCAACAAAACCTATCAGGAAATTAACGAGAAAATCAAAAAAGGTCAAGCCGTCGTCGTCACCGCCGAAGAGATTATTGATATTGTTAAGCAGAAAGGTGAGATCGAAGCCGCCCGTACCGTGGATGTGGTGACCACCGGGACCTTTTCGCCGATGTGCTCCTCCGGGGCCTTTATCAACTTCGGTCAGAGTAAACCGCCGATCCGGGCCTCCAAGGCCTGGATTAACGGGGTTCCGGCCTATGGCGGCCTGGCCGCGGTCGATATCTTTCTGGGGGCTACGGAACCGGCCCAGGATGATCCCCTGAATAAAGTCTATCCGGGCGAATTTAAGTACGGCGGCGGCCATGTCATTCAGGATCTGGTCGCGGGTCGCAGCGTCCACCTGGTGGCGGAAAGTTATGGCACTGATTGCTACCCCAATCGGCGGGTAGAGCGAGAACTGACCCTGGCTCAGAGCGTCAATGCCGTGTTATGTAATCCCCGTAACGCCTATCAGAATTACAATTGTGCCGTCAACCTCTCAAAGCGTATCATTTATACCTACATGGGGCCACTGCGGCCTCGAGCCGGCAATGCCAATTACTGCACCGCGGGACAACTCAGTCCCTTGCTCAATGATCCTTTTTATCGAACTATCGGCATCGGCACCCGCATCTTTTTGGGGGGAGGGGTGGGCTATGTCTGTTGGCCCGGCACCCAGCACAATCCGGTCGTGCCCCGTGGCGATAACGGCGTTCCCTTGAAACCGGCCGGAACTTTAATGGTAATCGGCGATTTAAAACAGATGAGCCCGCGCTACCTGGTGGGGGTGAGCATCTTGGGTTATGGCTGTTCTCTGGCCGTCGGCCTGGGGGTGCCGATTCCCTTGTTGAACGAAGAAATGGCTCGGTTTTGCGCCGTGTCCGATTATGACCTCTTTGCGCCGGTGATCGATTATGGCGAGGATTATCCCCAGGGCACCGGCCGGACCTTGGGACAGGTGAGTTATGCCCAACTGAAGCAGGGGACGATTATGGTGGCGGGCCAGGAAGTGCAAACCGTACCGTTATCCAGCCTGGTGCGGGCCCGGGAAATTGCCCGGACCCTGAAGGAATGGATTCTGGCGGGGGAGTTTCTATTGGGCGAACCGGTGGAATTATTGCCCTCATACTGATGCGCGGTCAAACCTCTGAATTAAATGCCCGACTGGCCCAACTGCAAAATTTGCTCAGTACCTGGCGCCGGGGATTGCTGTTGTTTTCCGGTGGAATCGATTCCGGGCTGCTGTTCCACGTGGCGTCCAATACCCTGGGCGCGGGGCTGGCGGCTTTGACCCTGTACGGTCCCCATAATCTGCCCCGGGAACGGCGGGCGGCCCGGCAGTGGGCCCAAACTTTAGGGGTCACCCTCTTCGAGCACGAGTTTAATCCCTTGGAGCTGCCGGATTTTCGGGATAATACCCCGCGGCGCTGCTATGCCTGCAAAGGCGCCATGTACCGTTTGGGGCAGCAAGTCTTGTCCGAGTGGGGCGGAGAAGTGCTCTTCGATGGGGCCAACCGGGACGACCTGGATGATTATCGTCCCGGCCAGCAGGCCGCCCGGGAACTGGGGGTTAGAAGCCCTCTACAGGAGGTGGGTTTTACTAAGGCCGAGATCCGGGCTTTAAGCCGGGAATTAAGCCTGTCCGGATGGGATAAGCCGGCCCAGAGCTGTCTGGCCACGCGCTTTCCGCCCAACACCCGGCTGACCCGCACCGATTTAGAGAAAGTGGCCACCGTGGAGGAGTTTTTGCAGAACCAGGGTCTGGCCTTGGTGCGGCTCCGGGTCCACGGCCCCTTGGTACGCCTGGAAATATCACCCGACGAATGGCCCCGCCTGCTAGCTGTGGAACTACGCACCTCGCTGACCGAGCTGATCCAACGTCTGGGCTGGCTCTATCTTACCTTGGACCTGAAGGGTTATCAGACCGGCAGCATGAATCCCGAGCATGAATGAATTGCTAAAAGATTTGGTGGCACCGGTTGTCGACATGGGGGGTGAGGCTCACCATTGGGGGCGCTATAATAAAATTTTTAGAGCTGAGTGAAAAATGTGCTAGCCATTGTTCGTCAAACCGAATTTCAAGCAAATGCGCCCCACGACCCAAGTCAATCACTCCTTAACCAGAATCTGACGGGCTTGTTGAATATCGGCCTGGATCTGGGCGACCAATTGCGGGATGCCGGGAAAGCGTTTTTCCTCCCGAAGTCGGGCCACAAACTCTACCGCTATCGCATAGTTATAAATATTTTGATTAAAATCGAAGATATGAACTTCGAGGGATAATTGGTTATCCTGGAAAGTGGGACAGGTGCCGATGTTGGCTACGGCCGGATAGTTTTGGTGGCCGATCGTGACATAGACAGCATAAATACCCGAAGCCGGCAATAGATCGTTGTCGGGTTTCAGGTTAGCGGTAGGAATGTTCAACAGCCGCGTCCCCCGGTCGTGCCCCCGCACCACCATCCCGGTTACTTCATAGTGGCGTCCCAACAGGCGATTGGCGGCTTCTATGTGTCCGTCACGGACCAGATTGCGGATTGAGGTACTGCTGACCACCGTATGGTTGATCTGAATGGCATCTACCACCCGGACCGAAAACCCCTTTTCGGCTCCCATCTCGCGCAACAGGGTAATATTACCTTCCCGGTTATGGCCAAAGCAGTAATCATGCCCGACAATCACCTCTTGAATATTCATCCGACTACACAGGTAGTCATTAACAAAGTCTCGAGCCGGCATCGCGGCGAATTCCGGGGTGAAAGGCTGCACTACCACGGCATCCAGACCCAGGCTAGAAAGCAGTCGGAGTTTTTGGTCCTTGGTCGTGAGCAAGGGCAACCGCAGATCAGGACGCATGACCTTGAGGGGATGGGGATCAAAGGTGAGGACTACCGCTTGCCCCTTCAGCGCCCGGGCCCGTTCAATGACCAGTTTAAAGATGGTCTGATGTCCCAGATGGACTCCATCAAAATTGCCGATGGTGATTACCGGCTGTCGGAAAGGATGGTGACCGGGATTTAGACTTTGGTAGATAAACATGTCGTCGATATTAACCTGACACATCCTGTCGAATATCCTAACTCGCCAATGAATCTCATTAAATCAGCACTAAATATTTGGCTTTGAAACATTGACATTTTAAAATTTATATTATAATTATATGTGAAAAAAATACCAACAAAATATTCTTCTAACATGTTAAGATTGCCATAGTCAAATTAGCAGCCGAAGTGGCGGAATTTGGTAGACGCGCTAGGTTCAGGGTCTAGTGGGCGTACGCCTGTCCGGGTTCGAGTCCCGGCTTCGGCACCAGGAATTGCTAGGGGTTAGGAAAACCACCTGACCCCTTCTGCTTTAGGAACATCGCCAATCTTTGGAATTAACGGTAACCACGTGGAGCCAATGCATTTGCATCGGCAGGAAGCCGGTTTCACGGGATTGACACTTTCAACCAGCTAGTTATTACCCCCAAAAACCAGAAACTTAGAATTCAGCAACCAACCGGGTAGAGTATTCCCCATGCAGCCCCGACGACATTCTTTTTCCCATAAATTTAAGCTAATCATTTGGTTAGCGCTGGCCAGCTATTTAATCTGGTTTTGCTCAATACCAGGCGCAGCCCAGGCCTTAAGTATCGGCCAGCCAGCCCCGTTTTTCAGCGTAGAGTCCGGGACCGAAGATAGACTTACCCTGGATATGGTGAAAGGTAAGGTAATCGTCCTCTTCTACGAAAGTAAAGATATGGTCAAAAAAAATAAGGAGCTCAAAGACCAGTTAACAGATTTTTACCAGGAGCAACCCGAGGCTATCCAATCTGAGGTAGTAAGATTAGTAGTAATAAATTGTACAAGGGCTAACTGGCCCACGCTTAGGATCTGGAAAAACAAGTTATATCAGAGTTCAATAAAGCAAAATTTGACCATTTATGGAGACTGGAATGGGAAAATGTTTGCTGATTATCAGATGCAAGATAACGACAGCAATTTTATGATTATCGATAAAGACACCATTATTAGATATTCTAAAACTGGTAAAGTAGAAACCGGGCTTATACCTCAGATCAAAGCTTTACTTTGGCAATTGGTACAAAAATAACAGTTCAATTATAGTTTCCTGCTGCACGGGCTTAATTATCACTGCTGGCGTTTACGTCTGCCCTAACCTGCCGCGGGTAAAGTATAATTCTGCTTGGCCAACTCTAACCTGAGGTCTGAATGACTATTTTTGACGACCAGGCCAAATCTTGACGGCTAAGATAATCGTAGGCGCAGGCCGCCGGGTTAGCGCCGCAGGTGGATATGAATCCGATCTTGCTCAAACCCTGCGGGGGCCTGGGTTGCCAGGTGATCGTGCAGGGCAAGGTTTATGCAAATCTGGGGGCCCATGATTATTATCGGCAAAAACCCCGGCTGGTACGCCGGGTAATGGCCAGCTTCCGGCGTCTGCAAGCGGCCCATGAGTTGATTATCCTGGAGGGCGCGGGCAGCGCCGCGGAACTGAACCTCAAAAAAAGTGATCTGGTCAATTTCAGTATGGCCAAGCGGGCCGGGGCAGCAGTATTGTTGGTGGCCGATATTGATCGGGGCGGGGTGTTTGCCGCAACCATTGGCACCTTTCACCTGTTAACGATGGCTGAGCGGCGGTTGTTGGCAGGATTTATTATCAATAAATTCCGGGGGGAGCCGGCCTTGTTTCACGACGGCGTCGAGATTATCCAGACCCGGACCCGACGACCGGTATTTGGCGTCTTGCCTTTTATACCGGACCTGAATCTGCCCCAGGAGGACAGCGTCGCCTTGGAGCGCAAAATCAGGCATCCGGGCGAAACCGGCCAGGAGAGGCTGCGGTTCGGGATAGTGCGGCTGCCCCACATTTCTAATTATACCGAAACCTGACGGCCATGGATGTGGTCATCATTCCCGGTACCAAAAATACCATCGCCGACCTGGGTTATCTTCAGCAGTCCGGCCTGGCTTTCCGCCTCCAGGAATATGCCCGGCAGGGTGGGCACCTGATTGGCGTCTGTGGCGGTTATCAGATCCTCGGTCAGGTGGTCAAGGATCCCCTGGGAGTCGAAGGGGCGATGCCGGAGGCGGCAGGTTTGGGATTGCTGCCGATAGTGACCACCATGGCCGGAGAAAAAACCACCACTCAGGTGGAGGCCCGGGTGGTCGGCCTGCCGGGTTCGGGGCACTCCATCAAGGGCTATGAAATCCATATGGGGATCACCGAGGTGGTGGGTCCGGGCCAGGCGGTGTTCGAGATCTATCGCCGCCAAGGCCAGGCGGTGCAGGTGCCTGACGGCTGGGCCCGCCCGGATCAGCGCATCTGGGGGAGCTATATTCACGGCCTGTTTGATAATGACGATTTTCGCCGGGCGCTCCTGCAACGCTTCCGGACCCTAAAGGGCTTAGGCGCAAACCTGGGCTCGCTTCCCTCTTTTGCCACTGCGGTGGAGGCGGAATTCGACCGCCTGGCCGAGATCGTCCGCCGCCACCTTGATCTGTCCCAGCTCCGGGCCTTGATTGAGAATTGAGGGCGGCTGGTCAGTGACCAGTGCTCACTGATCAGTAAGCTAAGCAAATTTGAACCGTTATCTATAAGACCCTGCCTTGGTGATTATAGCCTTTTCACAGATAAATATTTATTTCAACCGGCAACGGGCAACTGAACACTTACTTCAGCTTTAAGTTTCAGTTAAATTGGTCTTGAGAGGAGGGCCAAGCATGGAAGTAAAAATCAATAACTCTAAGCTAGAACTGGTGGAAGGCGATATCACCAAACAGGATACCGATGCCATCGTTAACGCCGCCAATAGCAGCCTGCGGGGCGGGGGCGGGGTAGATGGGGCCATCCACCGCGCCGGCGGTCCCAAAATCCTGGAAGAATGCCTCCAGATCGGCGGTTGTTCGACCGGCGAGGCCGTGATCACCACTGGCGGCAACCTCAAAGCCCGCTATGTCATCCATACGGTCGGCCCGATCTATCAGGACGGCTGCCACCGGGAGCCGGAACTGTTGGCCTCCTGTTATCGCAACAGCCTGCAACTGGCTTCCCAAAAAGGGATCAAAAGCCTGGCCTTTCCCTCGATATCGACCGGGGCCTATGGCTACCCGGTGGCGGACGCGGCTAAGGTGGCTTTAAGCACCATCATTACTTATCTCAAGGAACATCCGGAGATCGAATCAGTCCGCCTGGTGTTGTTCGGCCACTCGACTCTGACCGCCTATGAACAGGCTCTAAAAACCCTGGTTTAAAGCGACGACCGAAATAGCAGGCCGCCCCCAGACCCTGGGCGCGGGTGGAGAGAATATTCAAAGTGGCCTGAAGCGATTAGGCTGCGATTATGAAATTGCTGAGATAATCAAAAAAATAATTGACGGATTGGGTTTTTGAGTTTAGAACCACTACTGTTAACCAGAATCTAACCTTACCCAAGGCTTCCCTGGATGGTAGCGGGGAGTAAAAATCTGGCTATCACTTCCCGTGAACCGGGGAACAATCACCAAATTCCACACATTAGCGTAATTTATACCTTAGTCAAGTAAACGCCTGTTCTTCTCCCTCCTTGAGGAAAAAGCTCTGGGTGAGAGAAAAAATAAAACACAAAATTAAGTAACCTAAGAGCCGCGCTCCATCTTTTTTTCTGCGTTAAGTCAGGCACTTTAAGTCTTCTGGCAGTTTGGGGCAAACTATCTTCTCAAAAAAGGAGGGTTGGTTATGCAATTTTCCCTGCCGAGACCATTAAGGGCAGTTAGCATGATTCTGGGGATTGGTGCTCTACTTTTGTTGCAAGCACCGCCGGTTTATGGTTTTTCGACCAACCTCAATCATGAATTGGGACTTTATAGTCTAAAAGAGTACGGGCAGTATGGGGGCGTGTCTTGGAAAAGCAATCTGGCCAATCCCGATTACTACACTCCTTCTATCTACTTGTGCGATCCGGCCGGGGTATTTTGGGACCTCATGACGGTCGGCGCCAGTAGTGAGTATGCCCATTCCACTTCCCGGAAACGGGAGAATTCCCGGGTCAATATTCATACCATTTTCCCCATTGCGGGTGACGGCTGGAAGGATTGGGATCAATTCGACCTGGTGTTCTTTTATGGCCATAACAATATGATTACCCCGCCGCATCCTTGTTATAGCAGTCATTTCTGGTCCAATGGCAGCGGGTCTTGGGCGGAAGTGACGGGAGGAATGTGTGATTGGGGGACCAGCGCGCTGCCTTACGAATATTATTATCAGGACATTACGGCAGGAAGGTCCTCGCCCGGAGCCGTGGTCTACCTTCATGAACCCTTTACCTCGGCTTTATTGGGATGGCATTTTATCCCAGGGACCGATTCTGTGGTTCAAACTGTCGGCCAGGATACGGCCGCTGGTAATTCTCCGGCTACTACCATTACTTGTCGGAGCGGGTTGGGCACCAACGACCTGGAGTGGCTTATCCTGCATGGCTGCCAGGCCGTCATTGTCGCCAACTCCGCGGGTACGAGCTACCACCCCATGGGGGCGACGGCCTTCAGCCTCACCTGGGACGGTTTCCATATTGTCATGGGTCACTACCGGAGTTACGGTGTGGGTGCTCTGAATGATTTAACCGATATGGCGAATCATCTTCTGGCCGGAGATGAGGTTCAGGCGGCATATTTTCTTACCTTCCCGCGCAACAATCTATCCGCCATCTCCGCGGAAAATTGTGGCGACATCGATCCCGAGCATGATCCTGTGGCATTGAACAATTTTTTAATCAACGATTCCTTCATGAACAACGATACCTGGACGAATCCCAAGCCGGACCTCAGCGGCGATCCCAATCTGTGGTATATCAAATGGATTCGCGAAGACGGCACTGACGCCGAAGACTGGCGGGAAACGACCTGCGGGCGTTTCGCCAAAGCCAGCCACCCGAGCCAGGCTTCCGGCAAGCCCCAGAATTATCAACTCAACCTTACCGATTATCAGATTAAAGACCCAGCCGTGCAAAAGGCCCTGGGTGTCAAAACCATTCCCATAAGAGCGGCGACTTACAAACTTCGCGATCAGGAACTCCCCATCCTCCAGATCCAGGAGGTCTCCGAAGACCAGGCGCGGGCGCAATTGCACCAAATCATCGGTCAGTTCGGCGCAGGCCAAGAAGAGCAGAAGCCGGAGGCTGACAAGGGTCATATGTTTGCTGCCCAAGCCGGGACGCGGGTGTTTTGGGTAGCCAAAGCTTCGGGCGCGGCCAGTTTCTCCGAAACCCGGGGTTCCATGGCAATTCCCACTACCATTTCCAACCATCGTCAGGCAGTGGATCTCGCCTTGAAGCAGGTCGTGGACGAGAAACTGGTGGAGCCAGGCCCGCATGAAACCCTTGATGTGATGTTTGTCTCCCAAGTTACCAACGCCGTGGTTAAAGATCCCAAGCAAAAAGAGACTACGCGCCAGTATCCGGCTGATTATTTTGTCGGAATCGGCCGGCGGTACAACGGCGTGCCGGTAATCGGCAGCCGCCTGGTGCTGCGCCTCGGGGCCGACGGCCGGCTCTTCGGGATGCAAAAGAACTGGCGGCCGATCATCGGGGAACAGGGCCACGTTAGCATCAAGGAAGCAGATTTGATGCCCCAACTACAGGCCGAGCTGGAGGCCCAAAAGGTCCTCAAACCCGGTCAAACGGTGGCCAAGGATATTAAAATCTTAGGAATGGCCTGTGGCTACCTGGAGGGTCCGACCATTTTTGAACAAAAACTGATGGGACCCGGTTGCCTGATCAATTATCGTCCGGCGAAGCGATCCAGCGAAGCGGATCTGGTTCAGCAAATTGTCATTCCCCTGGCCAAGGTGGATTTTCCCTTGCTTGGCAGCCGAAAACAGTACCCTCCGCCTGAGACCCAGCCGCCGGTCACCGATACCGACGATAAAGTGCCGGACGAGTCCAAGTAGCTGGCCCAGCGATATTGGACCCTCGCAAAACTCAAACCATAAAAAAACCACGGAGGTAAAAGAAAATTCTCAAACTCCGTGCAAACTTATAACAAAACCCCTCACTAGACCCTTCACGAAAAAATCAAGGGTTAGCTTTTCTTGGGCTAACCCCTTGTTTTTTCTGGTGGAGCTGATCGGAGTCGAACCGACGACCTCTTGAATGCCATATTTAAAAAAAATGAGACGGATGTCATTTTTTCAATTTTTTTTTCTTGACAAACTGGCTACGAATTGATATATTCATTTTGCAATCGGGTCAAAGGGAGGTTAAAAATTGGCGAGGCGACAGAAAGTTCCAGATTTCTTGCGAGACGAGGCCAAACTGCAGCACAGGGCCTGGTTGGAACAACGGGTTGAAATCGACCGGCCTGAGCCGAGAAGGCGGGGAATTCCACGGGGTG
>MUKC01000092.1 GCA_002049795.1 Desulfobacca sp. 4484_104
ATAACTATGATCAGACATCAGACCTGCTCTAACCTTTAATAACCAAAAGGGAATTCCGATTAAACAAGGTTAAATTATGAGTATTGGAGGAAAGGCATTGAATATTCGGAAAACTGTGGACTTCAGAAGGGTTGTGGTAACCGGACTGGGTCTCATTACTCCTTTGGGCAATGACGTGCCCAGCACCTGGCAGCGCCTGGTAGCCGGAGAATCCGGGATCACTGTAGTGTCCCGCTTCGGCGCGGACTTAGAAGAATTTTCCCGACACTTTCGGATACCCCCGGATTTCCCCTTGATCGCCGGGGAAGTAAAAAACTTTGACCTCAAAGAGCTAATGACGGCCCGCAAGGGCAACCTTGATAAAGAAGACTTAAAACTGCTCAAATATACCGACCGTTTTACCCAATATGCCCTGGCCGCCAGCCTGGAGGCGATTAAGGATAGCGGCCTTAATCTGGAAGTCGAAGACCCGCATCGGGTCGGAATCATCATCGCCAGCGGCATGGGCGGGGTCGGAACCTGGGAGGAGCAGCATGAGAAACTACTGCAAGACGGGGTCAAGAAGATCTCTCCCTTTCTGATTCCGAAATTGCTACCTAACCTGGCCGCCGGCAATGTCTCCATCAGTTTCCGGGCCAAAGGACCTAACGCGGCTTTATCCACGGCTTGCGCGGCCGGCGCCCATGCCATCGGCGCGGCCATCCGCTCCATCCAGTTGGGGGAAGCCGAGGTGATGGCCAGCGGCGGGACCGAGGCCGCCATCACCCCGCTCACTATGACCGGCTTTTATCGCATGGGGGCATTGGCTACCGGCTTTAATGAGCGGCCGACCCAGGCCAGTCGCCCGTTTGACCAGGACCATCGGGGGTTTGTCATGGCCGATGGCGCGGGGATCCTGATCCTCGAGGAACTTGACCACGCCCGGCAGCGGGGCGCCCGAATCTATGCCGAGATCATCGGTTTTGGGATGACCGGCGATGCCCGGCATATTACCGATCCCGATCTGGAGGGAGCTATCCGGTGCATGGAAATCGCCCTCCAGGACGCCGACATCTCAGCCCAAGAGTTGGATTATATCAATCCGCATGCCACCTCTACGCCGGTGGGCGACCGCAATGAGGCCCAGGCCATCAAACTGTTAACCGGCAACCGCGCCACCGGCCCGCTGGTCAGCGCCACCAAATCCATGACCGGCCATCAGTTAGGCGCGGCCGGGGCAGTAGAAGCAATCTTTACCATCCTGGGGTTGAAAGAAGGGCTGGTGCCCCCCACGATTAACCTAGAGGTGGCAGATGCCCAGTGTGAGGGTCTTAATTATGTCAGAGATCAGGCCCGCACCGCGTCCCTGCATTATGCCATGTCCAATTCCTTCGGCTTCGGCGGCACTAACGCCACCCTGATTTTCCAGCGTTATGAGGAATAGCTATAATTGCCCAAGCAAAGTCTGCGGGATAATCTTTAATAATAAATTACCTTACTGATTACTGATCGCTAACTGTGGTGGCAAGTGGGACCTGCCGCCCAGCCTGGTCTTAAGGTTCATTAGAACACGACAAAAACGTTTTTCTGAGCCCGGCCGTAGCCGGTGGTAACCGTCACCAGCATGGAATAAGTCCCTGGTTTAGCCGTGGCCGGAAGCTGGATATTAACCTGGTTTTCCCAGGTGCCGTTGGGGTTGCGGGTTTCAGTTACCTTGACCTGCCCCACGGTTTGGCCCTGATATCGCACTTCCCGGCTAATGGTGACGGGAATAGCCACTTTTTCCGGGGTCAGGATAGTATATGAGGTGGTCAGAACGATGGAATCACCCGGCTTCACCCATTGGGGCTTGATCTCGATCTCTTCCAGGCGCACCACGCAGCCACCGGTAGGGCAGTAATTATATTTGGCGACCGCGTCTTCCCGCGACAGTTTGATCTGTTCCTGATAGCGCCCCCACATCAGGTTGCCCAGTTGCTTGACCCCACTCTGTTTAGGCTCACAGCCGCCCATGAACAGCATCAGCAAGCCCAGGCCGATCAGAGCTTTCTGCCAGTTTTCCCTCATTAGCTTCACCTCTCGGTCTCTAGTGTCAAAATCTGTTAAATATAACCCAAGCTTCGTGGTCTGCAACTCAAATATGAATTATCATCAAGATAAATAGACAGTTTACCATACCCCCGGTGGAAACTGCCCCGTCTTGCCAAGGTAGGGGTAGAGGTGTATTATACCGTTTTCTGTTTTTAGTTTTCTGTTTTCTGTTGAAATAGTTAATTTAATCAATGAATTAAGCCATGAGTTTGTTGCATTTCAATAAGAACTTGGTATTATCTATATTATTCAGATACCCTCAATTACGGGTATTGATGACCCAGATTTTCGGGACACCAAAAAGGCGCGCGACAGAGCGAGCTTGACAATTTTTCCGCCTGGATCAAGGCGGCCAGGTTAGAGGATAAATTTAAAGATTAACTAACGGGAGGAGACTCGGTTAGTGGCCGGATGGAATATTTCCTTACATTTAAATATTCGTCAGAAGGTGATTGTCGGCCTGACCACCGGCATATTAGCCATCGGCTTCATTGGAGTCATCTCCTATCATTATCTACAGGTCATCGAATTAAAACAGCGGTTTGTGGAAAAAGCGGATGACTTCAGTAATATTGCCCTGGAAATCCGGAGATATGAGAAAAATTATCTCCTCTATGGTTCGACGGATGATTTAGTGGAAAATCGACGTTATATTCAGTTAGGTTTAGAAGTGCTGGATAAAATTGCCCCAGAGTTACGTGGATTATCGGGAGAACCGCAGATTCATATAATTCGGCAAGAACTCCTCGATTATGAACAACTGATGGAACAGATTGCCGACCACGAGATGGCCCGGGGCAATCCAGACTATCGCCACTTAGAAGAAAAATTACGCAATCAAGGCAAGAAAGTCGTGGACATTTCTAAACAGTTGGTCAGCTTCGAGCGCCTCAAGATTCTGCAGATCATCAGGCAATTAAAGGGTCAGCTGCTGGTATCCATCGGCGTCTTTCTCGGCCTGGGGGTGTTCTTGGTCATCGTGGTCAGCCGCAAGATCATTCGTCCCCTGGCGACTATTGAAAAGACCACGTTGCGCATTGCCCAGGGGAATTATAAACCACTGCCGGTCTTGAACACCCGTGATGAAACCCAGCGGGTGGTCGAGGCCTTTAACCGGATGGTGGAGGAATTGGAAAAGCGTCAGGACCAGTTGGTGCAATCCAAAAAGATGTCTTCGCTGGGGGTGTTGACTTCCGGCGTCGCGCACCAGCTCAATAATCCGCTGAATAACATTTCTACCTCCTGCCAGATCCTGTTAGAAGAATTAGATCAGTGTAATATCGAATTTTCAAAAAGAATGCTGACCAATGTCGAACAAGAAGTCAACCGGGCCCGGGACATTGTCAAAGGACTGCTGGATTTCTCCCGGGTCCGGGATTTTGCCCTCAAACCTACTCCTCTGCATGAGGTCGTCGAACGTTCCATCAAGCTGGTTTCCAGTCAGGTCCCGACCGGGATTCAGATCGTGGAGGATGTTCCCAAAGAACTTGTGCTTAACCTAGATGCCCAACAGATGCAAGAGGTCTTTCTGAATTTAATCCTGAACGCGGTCCAGGCCATTGGCCAGCCTCCGGGGGATATCAAGATTACTGCCTATCAATGTGAGGAAGACAGCCAACAGGCGATAATCACCGTAGAAGATACTGGTCTGGGCATTCCCAAGGAGACCCTGGAACGAATTTTCGATCCATTTTTTACCACGAAAGAGGTCGGACTGGGGACCGGTTTGGGACTGTCCATTGTCTATGGTATTATTGAGAAACACTACGGCACCGTTGCTGTAGAAAGCAAAGTGGGGGAGGGCACCCGTTTTACCATCCGGCTGCCCTGCTTTTCGGACTTAGAAGAAGGGAGAGAAGCCAGCGATGCCAGCCGCGCGCATTCTGATCGTCGATGACGAAAAAATCGCCCGAGAAAATCTAGATTTTGTCTTGAGTAAAGAAGGCTATGAAACCGTAGCGGTGGACAGCGGCGTTAGGGCTCTCGAGGAATTGGAAAAGGCCGAATTTGATCTAGTGCTGACCGATCTGCGCATGCAGCAGGTAGATGGTATGCAGGTTTTGGAGCGCACCAAAGAACTATACCCGGATACTGAAGTGGTGATGATTACTGGCTATGCCACGGTGTCCAGCGCGGTCGAAGCCATGCAGAAAGGAGCTTACCATTACCTGCCTAAACCGCATAAAATTGATGAATTACGCATCCTGGTACGCAAGGCCCTGGAAAAACGGTGGCTGCGGCAGGAAGTCAGCGAACTACGACGGCAGGTAAAAAGTCAACAAGGGTTCCCCCGGTTGATCGGCAAAACCCCGAAAATCGAAGCCTTGCGCCAGACTATTGAACAGATTGCCCCTACCGATTGCACCGTGCTGATCCTGGGGGAAACCGGCACCGGCAAGGAACTGGTGGCCAAGGCTATCCATCAGTTGAGCCCGCGGGCCGAAAAACGCTTTCTGGCCTTGAATTGCGGCTCCTTTAGCGAAGAATTACTGGCCAATGAACTTTTCGGCCATGAGAAAGAGGCCTTCACCGGGGCCCGGGGCATTAAACGCGGCTTGTTGGAAGTGGCCTCGGGGGGCACGGTGCTGTTGGATGAAATCGGGGATATGCCGCTGGCTATGCAGGTGAAGCTGCTCCGCGTCCTGCAGGAAAAGACCTTAATGCGGGTCGGCGGCACAACCGAGATCCCGGTGGATATTCGCATCCTGGCCGCGACCAACAAAGATCTGAAACGGGAAGTGGAACATAGCCACTTCCGCCAGGACCTCTACTACCGGCTCAATGTCATTACCCTGGAAATACCGCCGCTGGCGGCCCGCAGAGATGACATCCCGCTGTTGAGTTATAATTTTTTAAAAAAGTTCTCTCAGGCCCAAGGCAAGGAAATCCACGAAATCTCCGAAGAAGTAATGGATATTTTGATGTCCTATGAATTCCCGGGTAATATCCGGGAACTGGAGAATATCATCGAGCGGGCCGTAACCCTCTGTAATGGCTCGATAATCGAAGTGCAACACCTATCTGCCGACTTGCAGCAACAGGGTTTTCAACTGCAGCGCCGTCAGAAGCGGGAATTTCAGACCCTGGAAGAAAACGAAAAGGATTACATTCTCTGGGTCTTACAACAGACCCAAGGCAATAAAACCAAGGCCGCGGAGGTCCTGGGCATCGATCGGGTCTCCCTGTGGCGCAAACTGAAACGGTATGGTGTAGAAGCTTAGCGGTTAGAATTTATTGGGGCAGCAGCACCAGATCAATTATCGGCGGGACTTCTTCGGCCAATACGATCTGTAAGCCTTCCTTGACTTCCTCTTCCAGATTATTGATATCTACCTCATTCTGCTTGGGAAATACCACGACCTTGATGCCGGCCCGTTGCGCGGCCATGATTTTTTCGCGAATGCCGCTGACCGGCAGGAGACGACCATTTAAGGTCAACTCCCCGGAAAGGGCAACATCCTGCCGGGCCGGCCGCCCGGTCAACAGCGACAGCAGGGCCAGGGCAATGGTCAGCCCCGAGGACGGGCCTTCTTTGGGAATAGCGCCGGAAGGAATATGAATATGGATGTCACTGCTGGTAAAAAAGTCAGGGGCAATGTGAAATTGCTCGGCGTGACTACGGATATAACTCATGGCGGTCTGCGCCGATTCCTGCAGAACATTACCCAAGGAGCCGGTCAGGATGAGTTGCTTGTTGCCTCGCATCCGGGTGGCTTCGATGGAGATGATTTCCCCGCCTAACTCGGTCCACACCAGGCCGATGGTCACGCCCAAGCGCCTTTCGCTTTCGGCCACGCCGTAACTGAACTTGCGAGGTCCCAAAAATTTTTCCACCAGGACCTCGTCCACCATAGTGGGGCAGGACACTGCCTTGTCGCGCAGACAGATGCGCGCCAATTTGCGGCAAATCATGGCAATTTCCCGCTCCAGATTTCTCAGCCCTGCCTCCCGGGTATAATCCCGGATGATCATCACAATGGCCTCATCGGTAAACTCCAGCCCCAACTGGGTCAGACCTGAGTCCCGGAGCTGGCGGGGAATCAAATAATGCTTGGCAATCTTTTTCTTTTCGCCTTCGGTATAACCGGGAAAATTAATGACCTCTAAGCGATCCAAGAGCGGCAGCGGCAGATTGCCCACCACGTTGGCGGTGGTGATAAACATCACCCCGGACAGATCAAAGGGCAGATCCACGTAATGATCAATAAAATGATGGTTCTGTTCCGGATCTAAAATCTCCAAGAGGATGGAAGCGGGATCGCCGCGAAAGTCCTGGCCGATCTTGTCAATTTCGTCCAACATAAAAACGGGGTTTTTAACACCCAATCGCTTAATTTCGTTAATAATTCTCCCTGGCATGGCCCCGACGTAGGTGCGGCGATGGCCGCGCAGTTCGGCTTCATCCCGTAAACCGGCCAGCGACAGGCGCACGAATTTGCGCTCCAGGGCCTCGGCGATGGCCTGCCCCATCGAGGTCTTGCCGGTGCCGGGGGGACCGGCAAAACACAGAATCGGCCCCCGGGCCATCTGCATATGCCGCTTTCTATCGATGATTTCGCGCACCGTTTCCCGCAATTCGTCCAACTTAATGGGCTTAGAGAGATAATGGGCCGCGCCTTTGCGCAGGGCATCAACCGCGGTGCTCACCGTGGCATAGCCGGTAACCATAATGATTTCGGTATGCGGCGACAGGCGTTTCACCGATTCCAATAACTGCAGACCGTCCACCCGGTCCATCTTCAGATCGGTGAGAACTAGATCAAAATCATGGGATTTGACCTGATCCAGAGCCTCCTCGCCGTTGGCCGCGGTAGATACCTGGTGGCCCTCTTTGCGTAGAATGTATTCCAGGTTCTGACGGGCAATCTCTTCGTCATCCACCACCAGCACCCGGGAACTCTGGATACTGCACAGAGTGCGCACCGCCAGATATTCCAGCACCCGTTCCTTGACGTGCTCTAATTCCTTGCCACTAGGAACCCGCTCCTCTTCCCCTTTGCGGAACCAGATCATCAACTTCACCTTTCTAAACCTAATATCCCTTGTTAATTATAAATGAAATTTAGAACAAGGGCAACACCACCCGGAATATATTAAACGGGCGGCGCCAGGCAAACCAACCGTGTTGCATTTTACAACTAGTAAGCAATCAAGGTGTAACAATTTTTATGTTATAAAATTTATTAAATAAATAACGATCTATACTATACCTGTTACACTTTGCAACAAGGCTAATTCCCTTGCTTATGCGCGGTCATCATTAACTTATCAATGATATTATGGTCTTATATCGCTTCCGAGTTTTTGGCACGTTCCTTGGATATATACAAGTCAAAAGCGTATCGGCTGGATAATTGAGGCAATAAGTTAGGGGCCAAGTGCTGGCCCTAGAGCAGTCAAGGAAAGGAATCAAGACCATGTTGGGGCGACTAAAAAAGTGGAAGTCGGCTAAGAGCACCATCGTTCGCCCGGATGGGCGTAACATACGAGGGCGACCCCAAACTTTTGAATCGGCCCTGGAAGCCGTACCTTTAGGGAGCGGGCCCGAACTTCACGATCTGGCGGCAGAGGAAAAGCTCCAGATTCCAGGGGAGCCGCGCAAAATCCTGGTGGTGGCCCAAGGCGAGGCCTTTGATCCGGATGAAATCGATTACACGGTCAATCTGGCCGAGCGGCTGGGTTATGACATCATCGCCCTGAATGTTGGCACCCCGCCACCGCGCTCATCCAGGTTCTACCAGGTCTTGGGCAAACCCTGGCGTGAAGCCTTTGTCAAACGGGCGTCGGCTGCCGCGGCCCGCTTTCAGGCCCAGGCCGCCAAGAAAGGGGTGAGATGTCGCCAGATGGTAAAATTCGGCGACCTTAATAAAGCCGTGGAGGAACTTAATCAGGAAGTAAAGCGCATTGAGTTTATGATCACTGAACCCCAATTTAACAAACAGGAAGTAACTGCGCAAGTCACCTTGCCGGTTTTCAGCCTGCGAAGATACCAAGGATATCAAGGAGGAAAGGTTATGGCTAAGGATCTTAGGAAGAAAAAAATGACTTATCTGCGTTATACCATCGGTTTCGGGGCCTTAAGCGCGGTCCTTTATGCCGCGGTATTCACGAATTCGGCCACGGTGACCACCTACTTTACTATGGGTGGGTTATATGCGGCTTTGCCAGTGACTACGGCACTGATTTTCTCTTTCGTGCATGGCGCGTTTGCCAGCAACTTCTGGTCGGCGCTAGGCATTGAAGCGTCTCGCAAGGCGACCCAGCCCCGGCCGGCAGCCAGACGTCCGGTGCGCAGAGAGCGTCCCCGGCCGCGAGCGGAATTGCGGGCTTAGAGCAAGGATTTGGCAGCTTAATTATACCACGGTGGCCTAGGCAGCTGGCCTGGGCCACGGCCCACTCGGCAGTCTACCTCACTAATAAGGGCAATACATCGAATGATACGAGGTTATAGATTGATAAAGGAGAATAGGCATGAATGGCATTGAACAGATCCAATTCATTGATCTAAGTTCAACTTCAGTGATATTTCTTTTTTTGGTAGGTTTCGTCGGTGGCTTGGTCAGCGGTTTCATCGGCTCCGGAGGAGCTTTTGTGCTGACCCCGGGAATGATGAGCCTGGGGGTGGCCGGGCCAGTGGCAGTAGCCAGTAATATGTGTCATAAATTCCCTAAGGCCATGGTTGGGGCCTATAAAAGGTATAAATATGGCCAGGTGGATCTAAAGCTAGGGCTGGTGATGGCCGGTTCGGCCATCCTGGGAGTGCTGATCGGTATCAGGGTCCAGGAAAAGATTCTGGAGCTCTGGGGACAGGCAGGGTCTAATCTTTATATTAGTCTGGCCTTTGTGGTAGTCCTGGTTGTGGTCGGGAGCTATGTCTTTCGGGATGCTATGAAATTAAAGAAAAGCGGCGCCGTCGACAATGTGGTCACCAAGCTGGCCCAGAAGCTGCAGAGCATCAACCTGCCGCCGATGATCAGTTTTGGCACCGCCAATCTGAGAATTTCTTTGTGGTTCACTATTCCGGTAGGATTCTGTACCGGAATGCTGGCGGCCACCATCGCGGTCGGCGGCTTTATTGGCGTGCCCGGCATGATGTATGTGGTCGGCGCTTCTGGTCTGGTGTCCTCAGCCACCGAGCTGGTGATAGCTTTTGTAATGGGCCTGGGCGGCTCCATCAAATGGGCCACCATTGGTATGGTGGATATCCGGCTGACCCTGATCATTCTGGCTGGGTCTCTATTCGGGGTGCAATTGGGAGCCATCGGCACTACCCATGTCAAAGACTACATGATTAAATTTGTCATGGGTGCCATTATGCTGATCGTGGCGGTGAGCCGCGGCCTGGCGATTCCCAAGTATCTTACCGATCTAGAGGTCATCTCGTTGAGCCCGGCTACCAATAAGTTGCTCATGACTGTCAGTTATATTTCCATGTGTATCGCCTTAGGTATCGGCGCCTTGATCATCCTGGGAGCCATGTGGAAAGGTATCAGGGCCGAAAAAGCAGCACTGGCCCTGGAAAGTAAGGAAGCCACTTATGGCCCGGTATAGCAAGATCGTGGTGGCAGTAGACGGCTCCGAGCCTAGTTTGCACGCCCTCAAGGAATCCCTTAAATTAAGCAAAGAGGATGTCATCGCCGTGTCGGTAGCACCTCGTTATGAGGGAGACTTAAGTATCGCCGGGGGCCAGAATCTCAGCGCCTTGTTGTCCGAACCCTGCGAACGGGCCTTGGGCAAAGCCCAGGAGCTAGCCGAGATGGAAGGGGTGCAGATCAGCACGGCCTGTATGGTGGGTGAACCCTACGAGGAGATTGTCGATCTGGCCGAAAGCGAAAATGTCGATCTTATCGTCATGGGTCGCAGTGGCAATAGCTTTTTTGCCCGGGCCCTGATTGGCAGCCAGGCCCGCCGGGTCATCGGCTACAGTCCGGTGGATGTCTTGGTGGTGCCCCCTGAGGCCAGTATCGGCTTGCAGAAAATTTTATTGCCGACGGACGGCTCCAAGTATAGCCAGAAGGCTGGGGAGCGGGCCTTGGATTTTGCTAAATCCTATGGCGGAGAACTTACCATAGTGTCGGTCTTTGACCTGTGTTCCAAGGTTTCCGTCAGTGTTCCCCAGGTGAGCCCGGAGATGCTCAGTCCCATCCAAGAATATGTCGCAGATTTCAAATCTCTGGCCGAGTCCCAGGGGATCAAGACCCAAGGGGTGGTAGAACAGGGCCGGGCGGAGCAAAAAATTCTCGACCTGGCCGCCAACCACCAAATAGATCTGATTATCATGGGGTCGCACGGCCGAACCGGCCTGGACCGACTGTTGATGGGCAGTGTCACCGAAAAAGTCATTGGCCATGCTACCTGTCCGGTCTTGGTGGTCAAATTATAATCCAGAAAATGATATTAAGGGCGGGAGGGTAAAGCGCCTCCCGCCTCAAGCATTATTCCCCCTATTGACTTCATATCGATTAGCTTTCAAATGAATAATTTTATCCTTTATCCCTCTCCCCCGCTGGCGGGGGAGAGGGCAAGGGTGAGGAGGCATTTTAGCTCTTTGATCGCAACTTGTTATTACCCAGAAGCTGCACCGTTGTGTCCTGAACTTGGCGAAGGGGTTCGCATGGTTCCCTTTTGTTTGCGCCATGGCTAGCGCCCTGACTTTTTTAGGATGGGGGGTGCTCGGAGCGGAGGAATTCCAGGCTGTAGTCGCCTTGGCGGAACGCGGTCAGAAAACGCTTCATGATGGCCTCGGAGCCTAAGGCCAGGTCCAACTGCCGGGCAAAGGCCATCAACAGGCCGGTTAACTCCAGGGTCTGCTCGGTCTCGAGCAGGGAATATTTGACCAATCGTCCCTGCACTAGGTCGCCTTTGACCATGACCTTGAATCCCAGCTCCTCCAGGATTTGGCTTAACATCCGGGCCCGGCGTTCCCGGCGTTCCGGTTCCGCGGCCCCGCCTTTAAACTGGAAACTGATGTAGTTGTCATTCTGCGCTTCGGACAGATAAGCATCGACGATCGAGAAATGGTAACCCAGCCGGGAATTAAAATTGAGGTAATTTTCCGTAATAATGGCAAAACTTTTGCCGCCCAGACCGCGTTCGGCCTTGGACATATCATAAAGGGTATTGGCAAAGACCGACATGAAGCCTTTAAAGTCCACCACTACCTGGCCGGCCCAACTGACCCGCGGATGATGGAAGCCGCGCAGTAAGGCCAGGAAAGGGCGGCAAATAATATCTTGTTCTTCCACCACCTGCCGACCGCCCGTCTCCTTCAGGCCCCCGCCCAGATCCAGGATAAAAATATTGAGCGGAATCTCGGTTTTTAGTCGGACCACCCCACTGGCTTGCAGGGATTCCTCCACATCCTGATCAAACATGGCATCCATGGCCTTCTCATGGCTGAAACGGGTGATATCGTGCCAGGTCCGACAATTGCCGGGCTGGAAATCTGGGCTGCTCGGCTCGAGCATGTACAAAGGGGTGATTTTTTTCAAAATCCGCCTGAGCTTGTCAAAGACCGGGTTCTGGCGCCAGGCCTCATCGGCGGCCGGCGTAGAGACCAACAGTTCGGGGATAATGCCCTGATAAACCCGGGCCGCGTCCGCATCAACGGTAACCATCTGGCCGGTCCGCAGCACGCGCGTGGCCCCGCCCACTTCCACCAAGGTCGGGACCTTAAATTCTCGGGCCAGGATAGACATATGGTCAGTCGGACTGCCGACCTCGGTAATAATGGCGGCAATGCGATCCATGACGAGTACAAGCCGGGCTGAGGGGCGGCGGGCCACGACCACTGCCCCGGGCGGGATGTTGGCGGTGTCTTGATCGCTAAGCAACAGATATACCGGTCCGGCGGCCGCGCCCCCGACCGCCCGCATGCCGTGTTTTAATAAGGGTGGCGCCGTGACTTCGGGGGGGGGCGGGGCGGTCGCCCCAAACGCCGCGGCACTGATGCGCAGCGGCCGCGCTTGCAGCACGAAGAGTTGATCATGCTCATCCAGCGCCCATTCGATGTCTTGCGGACCGCCGAAGTGCTTCTCCAGCCGTAAGGCCATCTCGGCCAGCCTGTTGATCTGTTCCCGGGTCAGGCACGGGGATTGACCCTGTTCCGGGGTCAGGGAGATTTCCTGGAGGCCGCCTTGGGGGGTACAGACCAACGCCACCGGTTTAGGGGGGATGCGCTCCTCCTCCAACCGGTGCCCGGGGCCGCGACTGACCCGGTAAATATCCGGCGAGATGCGGCCATCCACGGCATACTTCCCCAGGCCCCAGACCGCCGTAATGACAATGGTATCGCTGGTCGGCGCGTGCGGATCGATAGAGAACATGACGCCGCTGGCTTTGGCCGCCACCATGGCCAGACAGCCCACCGCCATCGGCAGTTCATTGATGGAAAAATGCTGATATTTCCAATAGAAAATGGCCCGGGCAGTAAATTTACTGGCAATGATTTCTTTATAGTGCTCGACCAGTTGATCAGGCGCCACATTCAGCAAAGTACGGAACTGGCCCGCAAAAGAATATTGGGTGTCCTCCCCCACTGCGCTGGACCGCACCGAGACCGCCTTGGCCGCCAGGGACTTACCAGCCTTTGCCAGGGCCTCGGCCAGATCTGGCGGCAACTGCGCCTGGCGTATCCGGGCCTGCATCTGGGCGCTGATGGCCTCCAGACTCTCTAAGTCATCCAGGCTGGCCTGGCTCAGATATTCCTCTAGTTCCTCCGCCAGTCCCGAGGTCTCCAGCAGGCGTTTATAAGCCCAGGCGGAAATAGCAAAACCTTCCGGCACAGGCATCCGCAGCCGGTTGCGAATTTCACCCAGATTGGCCATCTTGCTGCCCACACTGGCCGCCATTTCTTGGGTTAACTCAGCCAGGGGCAAAATATAAGGCGTTTCCGGAATTTCCGGCGCCGTGGTTAATTCATGTTGAATCTCTTCCTGGAGTTGCCGATGAATAACTAATAATTCAGGATAGCGATCTTGGGTGAGTTTATTTAATTCCGTAATGATCTGATTTACCTGGTAGGCGAGTTGCTCTACCTGCGCATACAAATATCCGGTATCAAAAAGGAATTCCCCGGCCAGCTTTTCCTCCATATCCGCCATGATCACCAGGGCCTGATTATTGGCCTCCAGCAGGC
>MUKC01000012.1 GCA_002049795.1 Desulfobacca sp. 4484_104
ATCTCAGGAAAATGTTCTGATGATTCAGATGGTTGTCGGCCTTTTTCCAGATTTTCCAGCCGGGTCAAGATTTCTTCCAGCAGGATGATCCGCTCGTTGATTTTCCAATACCAGCAATTGACTTCCCGGAGCAGAAAAAAAATCCCGATAGCTACCAGGATGATGATGATAGTCGAAAGGTTGAAATCAAACATAACCTAAACCTTTATGTCTAATACCAGGTTGCGATCAAAGAGCTAAAACGCCCCCTCACCCTCGCCCTCTTCCCCGCCAGCGGGGGAGGGGGGATAAAGGATAAAATTACTCATTTGAAAGCTTGGTTAAAAGCTTACCATTGATCACCTTTAATGCAAGGCAAGTACCGGGTCCGAAGACTAAGCTCGGTTCAACCACCAGAAGCTTCTACCTCTAGTTCATAAACATCGGGATAAGTACGGTGTTGCTCCCCACAATCCAGTCCATAACCGACCAGGAAGCCCTTTTCGACTACAAAGCCCACGTAATCCAGGGGCACCTCTACCTGACGGCGCTCTTTCTTATCGATCAAACAACAGACTTTCAAGGACTTCGGGCGGTGGCTGTGGAGGTGCCTGATTAAAAAGTCCAGGGTCAACCCGACATCAATGATGTCCTCCACGATCAATACGTGGCGGTCCCGGATCGGATATTCAATGTCCTTGCTGATCCACACTTCCCCGGCTGATTCGGAACCGGCCCCGTAGCTGCGCAACCGGACAAAATCCACCTCTACCGGGAAATCCAGGGCCCGCACCAGGTCGGCCATGAAGATAAACACCCCCTTGAGGATGCCGATCAGGATGACATTTTTTCCTGCATAATCCTTACTGATCTGCGCCGCCAGTTGGCGAACGCGCTGATCAATCGCTTCTTTGGAAAGCAGCAAGCGCTTCTGGCCAGTCATCATTTATCCCTGTAAAATTATTTACCTATTGGCTAGGGCAGCATAATTAATCATTCTGGCTTTGTCAAATATATTAAGTTTAAGGACATTTACTAGCTGGACCAACCACGGTCGGAAGTGCTATTTGGTGGTTAGACGGAAAACTCCGTCCCAATCCGGTCCTAGATTCTGGCCAACCAGAGTTTGACAGCGCGCCAAAAACTTTTGGGCCGGGCCATCCAGCGGGCACAGCTCCAGGACCTGCTGGAATAACGCTTGGGCCTCGGTCCAGCGTTGCTGGCGATACAGGGCCAACCCCTGGGCAAAAAGTTCCCGCACCTGGACCATCACCGCCTCTAACTGGCCTTTCGGAGCCAATACCTCATAGACCCGCACCGGCGTCGCCCGACCTTTTACTGCCAGCAGGTCAAGTTCTCGCAGTTCCACCTGACCCTCAGCCTGGACCGCGGTGGTTTCACTGATCAGGATGCCGCTGTCATAACTCTTGTTTGCACCTTCCAAACGCGAGGCCAGATTAACCGCATCCCCGATAACCGTGAAATCAAAACGGGTATTAGAGCCCAGGTTGCCGACCACCACCTCGCCGGTATTGATGCCCATGCGGGCCGAAAACTGGGGCAGACCCCGGGACTGCCACTCTGACCGGAGCTTGCTTAGCTGCCGCTGTTGTTCCAGGGCCGCCAGGCAGGCGCGGGCCGCATGATCCGGCTGCGAAAGCGGCGCCCCCCAGAAGGCCATGATGGCATCGCCCTCGTATTTGTCGATGATGCCGCCACGGGCCAAAATGATGTCGGTCATCTGGGTGAGATACTCATTAAGCAGGGAGACCAACTCCTCTGGGCTAAGTCCTTCCGAGAGGCTGGTAAAACCGGCCAGATCGGAGAAAAATATGGTCATTTCCCGGCGTTCACCGCCCAACCGCAGTTTATCCGGATTTTTAAGCAGATCCTGAATCAGGGTGTCTGACATATAGTGGGCGAACGTGCGCCGGATCACCCGCTTTTGCCGCCCTTCGGTAGAATAGCTGTACGCGGCGCTCACTCCAAAGGCAAACACCACCGCCACCAGGGGAGGCACCGCGTCCAGCCACACGCCGGTGACAAATAACAGCACCGCCAGGGTCATGATCAGGGCCAGATAGCCGATCAGCGACAGCAAGGTCAACCAGAGGGCCGGGACCCAGAGCACCGTCAGGGCGGCAGTCAGGCTGATTCCCAGGGTCAGCAGGATGGCGCCAACGCGGGGGAGAGGCACCAGGAAGTCGCGGTTTAACAGATTATCCAACAGGGTGGCCTGAATGGCGACCCCCGGATAGATCGGCGACAGAGGCGTGGCTTTCAGGTCATAGAGACCGGGAGCCGTAAGGCCGACCAACACCCATTTCTGCGAAAAGTCGCTCAGGGGATGTATGGGTTGTTCTCCGGCCTGAGATTGGACATAAGATTGAATCACATTGGCGGCCACATAGCGGCGATATGGACGTGCGCCGGGGCGATATTTGAGGAGCAAACCGCCGTCCGGGAGCAGGGGAATGATTTCGCTGAAATGCGTCCCCCGGGTTTTAGTTGGGGCAGTTGACTCCAGTTGAAGGCCCCGCGGTTGCCAGGCCAGGGATTTGACCCGATAGTGATGCAGGTAAGCCGCCATGGCCAGTTGCGGCCACCAGCGGCCCTGAAACGGTACCAAGAGCGTCAAACGCCGGTACACGCCATCACTATCCGGCCGGGCTTCAACATTCCCTAGCCCCGCGGCCGCGGCGCGCAGGGGTGGGACGGGCAGCATGACCGATTGATAGCCCGGATCCTCACCCGGCGGTTGCCCGGCCACGCTCAAGCCCTGGTTCTGCAGCCCTTCCGGGGGGAGGCCATTATCCTTCCTGGGGTTACGGGTAAAAAACAGGGGCAAAAATCCATTGGCGGCTCGGTCCAGGCTCTGAGCCAGCCGTAAGTCGTCCTCCTGACCATAGGAGGAGCCTTCGGTAAACAAGATATCAAAAATAATCGCGGTGGCCCCCGCCTGCCAACAATAATCAATGATCGGCGCGTACATCTGCCGGGGCCAGGGCCAGGTCAGGCCTTGGCTCTGATAAAAGTCCAGACTGGCCTGATCCACCTCAATCAGGACAATATCCCCGGCGCCGGGCCGGGAGGGCAACGCCTTCTGAAACAACAGGTCCAGGGTCTGGAGACTGTAACGTTCCAGTAGTCCGCTGGATTCCAACCCCAGGACCAGCAATCCCACCAGCAGGCCGATGATTAGCCCGGCACTGAGCTTGCGAATCCAGGTTTGCGAAGTCGCTTGCAATATTCAGCTTTCTGATGGCGTTGACAGGTTAGACCTGGAATTAATATATGGTGCCTACCATTTATCAGAAGTCCCTAATTCAGTTAAATGGCGTTGGGCCTGGCGCCGGTCCTCCGCCAGTCCAGGCGAATGAATAGCATGGCGGGTCGATATGAGTACGGCCTCGAATTCCTGCCGGGCCTGGGCGGTTTTACCCAGGCGCCGCAGGGTCTCGGCCAGATAGAGGTGATTAGTGCTGGTCTCCGGGGCCAGCCGGACCGCAGCGCTCAGGTGGCGGAGGGATTTATCCAGATCGCCGACCGAAAAGGGCCATCCCGGAGCCTCATAATAGATGCGGCCTAACACCCGGTGGGCCCCGGCCTGATCGTAGGCCTCATCCAGGGCCAGGGCCCGATGCAGTTCTTGTAAAATGCGGGGCAACAGCCGCCGTCCTTGAACCATGCTACCGACATCGGCCAAGCCACAAAGATGCATCGCCAGCCAGTAATGACCCTCTACCGCGTCAGGTCGGGCCTGGAGCAATGTTTCCGCGTAGCACCGACCTGATTCATAAAACTGCCGCCGCTGGTTTTTTCCCGCCAGATCCCCCAGGATAAAACATACCTGGGCGAGCCGGGTCAGCAACTGCGGGGGTCCTTGTCCGTCCGAGGGCAACAACTGTTCGTAACTAGTTAAGGCCTGGCGGGCCTGAGCAAAATCCAAGGTAGGACTGTGGAGGAGTTTCTCGGCCGCATGCCATTGACCGGCGTTGGGAGTCGCCGCTACAAGGGCGGATATTACCATTAGCCCCAGCAGTCTAAAAATCGGGAAAAATTTATTCAGGCTCATCTTGTTGAATATGATGGACCCGTAAATAGACCTGGCGGCCACCGAGGGGCACCAACTCCCCATAGAGGATAATGGGGTCCATCCGACGCAATTGGTAAGCGCGCTGCTGGGCTTCGTCCATGGCCGCCCGGTCAAAATAATTCTGCATGTCCGGGCTGCCATAGAGGGCAAACCACTCCAGGTCACCCCAGCTTAGGGGGTGACGGAGCTGATTAAAATAATAATAGCCCGGGGCAGGGTCGTATTCCAAAAATTGCCAGAAATAGGCCCGACAGCTGATCTTGTGGCCGGCTGCGAGATCCGGCGACGCCGATTGTAACTGGCTGAATTCAATAGGAGTATAATCCCCAGCCACCCAGGTCGGCGGCGGGGGACGCATCTGACCACAGGACCACACTTGTCCGATCATCACCAAGCAAATAATCAGGGCCGGTAATTTTCTGGCTGGCATGCATTTCTTCCTGAGCTGTTTCTGCCAGTATAACCGCCAGTTCACCAGGTTGACAACCCTTTTCCCTATAATTTCTACCCCCAACCAGGGCTTGCAATTACGGACCGAAGCCGGTTAAATATGGATATAACCGCCTAGAAAAGGAGAGAGGCGATGTCGTATCCAGTGATCGTGCGCCGCCATGACGGAGTTCAGTCCTATCTGGTGTTGGATGATTATCCGCGGGAATTGTTGCGTCATCGCGGCTTTCAGATTGAGTTTGAAATCCGCCGCTGGTATGGTTCGCTTGACGCCTTAGACGCCTTGGAGCAATGGGCCGGCATGATGGGTGAAAGCCCCCTGGATGATTTCTATCTGATCATCACCACCGCGCATTGGGAGTACGAATCGGATAAGTCGCTGTGGGAGGAGTGTCAATGGCCTTATTGATGTTACACTTAACTTAACTGCCCGGAATTTTGACTCTCAGCGCCCTTTAACCGTCTTTGGCCAAAATTTCTTAAAATGGCCTGTTATTTCGTCCGAGCCAACTCCTTCAACCACTGCGTTGCGATGTCGCCTGCTACCCGGCATCAAGCATAACCCGCGCCAGGACCTGGCAATCGCCGATCAGGTTCTCCAGGGTAGTATATTCATTGGGCTGATGCGCGGTATCACATACCGTCATCCACACTGCCGCCGGTAATCCGACCCGACGGAACAGGGCCGCGACGGTACTTCCACCGATGCCCCCGGGCCGGGCCGGCCGTTGATAGACTTCCTCTATGGCCCGACACAGGGTCTGCACCACCGGGGCTTCAATCGGCGTGGCCGGAGGGCTCTGTACCTCCTGTACGGTTTGGATATTGATTTCGACCCCGAAGCGCACCTGCAGGGTAGAGGCAATCTCGGTAACCCGGGTTTTGATCAGACTCAGATCATAGACCGGTAAAACCCGGCAATCCAGGTAAAAGACGTCATGGCCGGGCACGGTATTGATATTCAAAACATTGGCCTCTTTTTTGGTCGATTCAAAGGTGCTGATCGGGGGGAAAAACAGGGTATCGGTCTGGTTGAATTCCTTCTGTAAGGTTTCCAGGGCGACGATCAGGTGGGCGCAGGCCCGCAGGGTATTGATGCCCAGTTGCGGTTTGCTGGCATGACACTGGCGGCCCTTAATTTCGAACCGCAACCACAGCAGGCTCTTTTCCGAAATTTCCACCAGGGTGCCGTCGGCATTGCCGGCATCCGGCACGATAATCAAATCCCGCTCGGAAAACAGCTCCCGTTGATGGTCCAGAAGGTAACCCAGACCTTTTTGGCTGCCGGTTTCCTCATCCGAGACCAGGGCCAGGGCTACCTGGCGGCTAGGGGTTAGGCCCTCATCCATCAAGGCCTTCACCGCAAACCAGGAAATGACAATGCCGTGATGGTCGTCTTCGGTGCCGCGACCGTACAGGCGATCGCCTTCGACCCGCAGGGTAAAGGGATCAGATTCCCAGAGCTGCAACTCACCGGCCGGCACCACATCCAGGTGGCTTAGAATCCACAAGGTTTCCGGTCGGGAGCCAGGAAGCCGGGCTACCAGATTAGGGCGGCTGCCGCCTGCTACCCGGTCATCCGGGGCCGGATAGTTTTCCACCTTTAGACCTAGTTGAGTCAAGGCCTCGGTCAGAAAAGCGGCCTTCTCGCCCTCTCCAGGGCCGTCCGAGTCCGGACCGACGGCCACCCGCCGGACCAATTCCCGTTGCAAAGCGATCATCTCGTCGCGGTATCCAGCGATCCGCTGTTTAACCCGTTCAAATTGGCGATCCTGCGGCATAAGCCCTGCCCCCTGGCAATCTAAAGGTAATGGAATCATCTTATTCTTTATATCATACCGTTAAGACTGGCGCTTGGCAAGCCTGGCGTAGGGACTTTAGTCCGTTCAGATGAAAAAGTTTGAGGGAAGGATGAATTGATCCGGGGTCAGTAAGCTAAGCAAATTTTAGTGGTTATCTATAATACCAAGTTCTTATTCAAATGCAACAAACTCATAGCTTAATACATTGATTAAATTAAGTATTTCAACAGAAAACAGAAAACTAAAAACAGAAAACGGTATAAGACCTGGCCTGGGCGCTTATCGTTTTTCCACAGATAAGTATTTATTTTAACTGGGAAATAAACACTGGCAACCGGACGCCGACAATTTTGGCTGGGGCGAATCGCTTATGCCACCCGGACCTGATAAAATTACTGTCAATTTTGCTTTTTAATCACTTGACATCCATTTAGGGGCAACATAAACTACTCCGAAAATCAGATCTAAAGGATGATGCATGTTTATTGTAGCCAACTTTCTCAATGCCCTGGCCTATGTCCTGAGCATTGTGCTGAACATCTATATGTGGCTGATCATCGCCCGGGCGATCCTCTCCTGGGTCAATCCTGATCCTTATAATCCGATTGTGCGGTTTCTCTATAATATTACCGAACCGGTGTTAAGTTATGTCCGACGTCGCTTACCGATGGTCTATGGTGGTTTGGATTTATCGCCGTTAGTGGTATTATTGGTAATTGTTTTTTGCAACTATTTTGTCGTGCAAACGCTGCGGGATTTAGCCAGAACTTTGATTAGCGCGGGTTACTAGGGGGCTGAGGATGGAGGTCAAACTGACTCCGGCAGATATCCGGCAGCAGCAGTTCCGGGTAGGCTTTCGCGGCTTCAATATCAAGGAAGTTGATCTGTTCCTGGATCAGGTAGCCGAAGCCCTGAGTCTTCTCCTCCAGGAAAATGAGACGCTGCGGGGGGAAGTGCAACGTCGCCAGGCAGAGCTAGCGGAATTTAAAAAACGCGAACAACTTTTAAAAGATACGCTGATTAATGCCCAGCAGATCATCGAGACCATGAAGCTCAACGCCCAAAAAGAGGCAGAAATCATTATTAACGAAGCCGAACTCAAGGCCGAGAAAATTTTGCGCGATTCCTATCAACGGCAAGCACGCATCAAAAATGAGATTGAGGAGCTGAAGAAATTTAAGGCGATGTTTAACGCCCAGATTCGAGGCGTTATCGATAACCATCTCCGGCTGTTAGAGACCGAGGAAGAACCAGGACCGCCAGAATCCAATCAATAATATCATTTAATTGTTAGCATGTCTTTTTTCCAACCATCCCCTACCGGTTATCTACTTAAGCTTAAAATTGTCCCCGGTGCCAGTCAGACCCAGGTTGCCGAGGTCTATGGCGATCAATTAAAAATCCGGGTCGCGGCGCCGCCCCAGAGAGGTGCCGCCAATGAGGCCTTATTGGCCTTTCTGGCCCAGCGTCTGGGGATTTCTAAAAGCGGCTTGCGACTCAAAAGCGGAGGCCGGGATCGAGCCAAGGTGGTAGAGGTGTTAGATTCCAGCCCCGAGCTGGCGGCGAGGCTACAAGCCCTGGCTCCTAAGGATGGAAAATGATTCTCAGGTCCGGGATCACTGCGGATAAAGAACCGGCCTCAGCTCAGCGATTCCGGCCCTTGACAAAAAGTTTTAAGATGATTACAAAAAATAACGATATATTATTAATTCCATATGTTTACTATCACAGCACCTCTCTTAGCGAGCTTATGGCGGAATGAACGACAAGGCAGACTATTACCAGGTTCTGGGAGTTAACCGGGATGCCGACGCTGATCAGATCAAGCATGCCTACCGGCGTCAGGCTTTAAAATACCATCCCGACCGCAATCCCGGTAACCAACAGGCGGAAGAGAAATTTAAGGAAGCGGCCGAGGCCTATGAGGTATTGATTGATCCGGCGAAACGGCAGTTATATGATCAGTTTGGCCATGCCGGCTTGCGGGATGTCCATTTTGGGGGGTTCAGCGATTTCGAGGATATCTTTTCCAGTTTTGGCGATATCTTCGAAGATTTTTTTGGCTTTGGCCGACGCCGTCAGTACCGTAATCGACCCAGACAAGGTGCCGACCTGCGTTATGATCTGGAGATCGGTTTTCTAGATGCGGTCTTTGGCCTGGAAACTGATATCGAGGTGGCCAAATCAACCAGATGCGAAACCTGCGACGGCAGTGGGGTTAAACCTGGCAGTCGCAAGCAGACCTGCCCTTTTTGCGGCGGTCATGGTCAGGTCAGCCAGACGCGCGGCTTTTTTCGGGTCAATACTACCTGTCCGCATTGTCGCGGCACGGGCACGATAATTAGCGATCCCTGTCCGAACTGCTACGGTCAGGGCAGCATCAAACAGAAAAAAAAGGTTCATCTTAAAATTCCCCCCGGAGTGGATAACGGCACCCGGCTGCGGTTGCGCAACGAAGGCTCGATGGGACAATTTGGCGGGCCGCCAGGGGATCTTTATATTGATCTCCGAGTGACGCCGCATCCGCAATTTGCCCGCGAGGGCGCAAATCTGTTCTATCGTTTGGAAGTATCCTTTGTCCAGGCCGCCTTGGGAGCCGAAGTCGAGATCCCGACGCTCACCGGCCAAACTAGGCTCAACATCCCCCCCGGGACTCAGCCCGGTGCTAACTTTCGCCTGAACGGGGAAGGAGTACCCAGCCTCAGGAGTAATAGCCGAGGTGACTTGGTGGTCGAGTTAGATTTAAAGACCCCTCAAGACCTTACTCCCAAGCAGGAAGAACTGCTCCGGGAATTTCTGGAACTGGAAAAGGCCAACCAACCTGGACCTACCAGCTCGAGAAAAAAGCAACCGCACCACTCGCAGCCGCTGTTCAAGTAATTAAGTGGCAGGCTTAAGCTGGACGACATGCCGCCGGTGCCCTCAAAATTAGAACCGCAGTTGGGCGGCCTCCAGGGCCTTGATCTGATCGCGTAAAGCCGCGGCCCGTTCAAATTCAAGTTTTTGGGCCGCGGCCCGCATCTCTTTTTTTAATATATTAATCTTACGCTTGCGGTCCTGCGGCAACAGGTAAGGCACGGCTTCTTCCTGAACCAGCGGCACCGTGACATAGTCCCGTTCATAGACCGAAGCCATGACGTTCTGAATCCCCTTTTGGATGGAAGTCGGGGTAATGCGATGGCGGCGGTTATACTCCTGCTGCACCTGGCGGCGGCGATTGGTCTCGGCAATGGCCGACTGCATGGAGGGCGTGGTATTATCGGCATAGAGCAGGACTTCGCCGCGCACATTACGGGCCGCCCGGCCGCAGGTCTGGATGAGCGAACGCTCGGACCGCAAAAACCCTTCTTTATCGGCATCAAGGATGGCCACCAATGACACCTCCGGGAGATCCAGCCCCTCCCGGAGCAGGTTAATACCGATTAGCACCTCGAAGACCCCCAACCGCAGATCGCGCAAGATTTCCATGCGTTCCAGGGTGGTGATATCGGAGTGTAGATAACGGGCTTTAATGCCCAATTCCTGGAAGTATTCGGTCAGGTCCTCGGCCATGCGCTTGGTCAGAGTGGTAACTAGCACCCGTTCGCCGCGGGCCAACCGGGCCCGAACTTCCCTTAACAGGTCGTCAACCTGGTAGGTCGCGGGTTTAACGGTGATCTGCGGATCCATCAAGCCGGTAGGCCGGACGATCTGTTCTACTACGTGAGTCCCGGCCTGTTCCAACTCATACGGCCCCGGCGTGGCCGACACATAGATGACCTGCTGCACCCGCTCGGTAAATTCTTCAAAGCTTAAGGGGCGGTTGTCCAGGGCCGAAGGCAAGCGGAAGCCATACTCCACCAGGGTCTGTTTTCGGGACCGATCCCCTCGGTACATGCCCTGCAACTGGGGTACCGCGATGTGACTCTCATCGATTACCACCAAAGATTCCCGCGGTAGGTAATCAATCAGGGTGGGCGGCGGCTCGCCCGGCCCGCGGCCAGTAAGATGGCGGGAATAATTTTCAATCCCATGGCAAAACCCTAGTTCTTGCAGCATCTCCAGATCAAAGCGGGTGCGTTCTTGTAACCGCTGGGCTTCCAGCAGCTTGCCGTGAGCATGGAACCAGGCCAGACGCTCGGCTAGCTCGGCTTCAATCGCAGCCATGGCCTGCTCCCGGCGCCAATCCGGGGTCACATAATGGCTGGCCGGGTAAACCGTCACCTTTTTAAGCTGGCACCTGGTCTGGCCGCGCAGAGGATCGATTTCCCGGATGCCCTCGATTAGATCTCCCCAGAACTCCACCCGGATAGCCCGCTCCTCTTCATAGGCCGGGAAGATTTCCAGACGGTCGCCCCGCACCCGGAAAGTGCCGCGGTGGAAATCCAGATCATTACGCTCGTACAAGATTTCCACCAGCTTGCGTTGCACTTCCTGCCGGTCCTTGGTCATCCCTTCTTCCAGGTAGAGCAGCATGCCATGGTAGGCCTCCGGCGACCCCAAACCATAAATACAGGAGACACTGGCGACAATGATGACATCGTTGCGGTCTAACAAAGAACGAGTGGCGGAGTGGCGCAACCGGTCGATGGCGTCGTTGAGCGAGGAATCCTTTTCAATATACAGATCGGCCTGAGGAATATAGGCCTCGGGCTGGTAATAATCGTAATAGCTGACAAAATATTCGACCGCGTTTTCGGGGAAGAATTCCTTAAACTCGCCGTAAAGCTGGCCAGCCAGGGTCTTGTTGGGGGCCAACACCAGGGTCGGCCGGTTCAACTGGGCAATGACCTGGGCAATGGTAAAGGTCTTGCCGGAACCGGTAACCCCGAGCAGCACCTGATGCGGATAACCGGCCCGCACCCCAGCCACCAGTTGCTTGATCGCCTGGGGCTGGTCGCCTCGGGGTTTAAAAGTGGTGACGAGTTTAAACTTGTCGAACATTGGTTGGTGGCTTTAGCTGTTAGTTTTAGTGTCTCTTAGCAATTTAATTCGAAATTAAAAGTTTACAAATTATTAAAAAACTTGGTGGCACAGGTTTTTAACCTGTGCAAATACAGAAAAGCCACAAATTCCCTGGTTTATTTAGAGATCTCATGGTTCTCGATGATAGTATATTATGACTTTAACTACTTTTCACCCGCCAGACAGTGCCTTGCGGGGTATCCTCTAACAAGATGCCCGATTCGGTCAACTGGCTGCGGATGGCGTCCGCCCGGGCCCAATCCTTTTGATGCCGGGCCTGGCGCCGCGCCTCAATCAGTCTGTCGATCTCTTCCGGCGAAATCTTTAAATCTTCGGTTTTTTGCCTTAAATGGCGGACCATCTCGCTCGGCTCGGCCTGGAGCAGATTGAGGGGGTGACCCAAGGTGATCATTATTTCCCCCAGCCGGCGCACCAGATCCAGGATGGCGGAATCAGTGGGCGAGTGTTCCAAAACCCGGTTGAGCAGACGCGCCGCCTCAAATAGATGTCCCAAGGCTTGGGCGGTGTTAAAATCATCATCCATGGCTGCTTCGAAGCGGGCCGGCAGGCTGAGCAGCCGCTCCTGCTCCTCCACCGACAAGGCCGAACATGCCGAATCAGGGGCAGCTGCCGGGGCCAGCTCCGGATTGCCGCTCAATTCCTTAATTCGGGCCAGGGGGGTATACAGCCGCAGCAGGGCGGTTTCGGCCTCGGCCAGGGCTGCATCGGAAAAGTCCAAGGGGCTGCGATAATGGCTGTGGATCAGGAAAAACCGCACCACCTCAGGATGAAAACGGGCTAGGACCTCGCGCACCGTAAAGAAATTCCCCAGGGACTTGGACATCTTCTCCTGGTTGATGGTAACCAGGCCGTTGTGCAGCCAGTAGCGCACAAAGGGCTGGCCGGTGGCGGCCTCGGATTGGGCGATCTCATTCTCATGGTGGGGGAAGATCAGGTCCTGCCCGCCGCCATGAATATCTATCGTGGTACCCAGATATCGCATACACATGGCCGAACATTCAATGTGCCAGCCGGGACGGCCCGGTCCCCAGGGACTGTCCCATACCGGTTCGCCCGGTTTACTGGCCTTCCACAGCACAAAATCCAATGGATTGTCTTTCTGGACATCCACTTCGACCCGGGCCCCGGCCTGCATGTCTTCCAGGCTGCGGCCCGAGAGTTTGCCATAGCCCGGAAAGCGGGCCACTGGGAAATAGACGTCGCCGCCCCGCTGATAGGCGAAACCTTTGGCCTCCAAGGCCGCGATCAGGTCGATGATCTCCTTAATGTGCTCGGTAGCCCGGGGTTCGATATCGGCCCGGGCCACTCCCAGGGCGGCCATATCCGTTTGGAAGGCGTTGATATATTTTTCGGCAATGGCCTGGCAAGTAGTATTTTCCTGTCGGGCCCGATTGATGATCTTGTCATCGACATCGGTGAAATTGCGCACCCAGGTGACCTGCAGTCCCCGATACCGGAGATAGCGGACGATGACATCAAAAACCACCGCGGAGCGCGCGTGGCCGATATGGCAATCATCATAGACCGTCACCCCACAGGCATAAATCCCCACCCGGCCTGGCGTTTGCGGGCTGAATTCCTCTTTACGTTTTCCCAAGGTATTGTAAACTCGCACTCCGAGAGGCTCCTTTTCTGCGGGCGGTTAAAAAATTTCTTGACTTGCCTGTCAAGATCAGAGAAGTCTTTCTCAAGGTCGGGGTAAACCGGCCAGTCCATTGATCAGGGGGAAGCATGAGTAAGGTCATCGACCATTTCAGCAAGAATGCCCGGGAAGAAATCTTCTTATCGTTATCCGAATATAAAGGCCATCGCCTGATTGATCTTCGGGTCCATGTGCCCGGCGACGCCGAGGACGAATGGATTCCGACTCGCAAGGGCATTTCCCTGGGCGTCGGTTTATATCCCAGCTTTAAGCGGGCCTTGGCCAAACTGGAAACCGCCCTGATTGACCAGGGGTTGCTGGACCCAGAGGATCTGGCGCCGACCGATTAACCTCTTACTGAAAGGTCAATAGCTCCTGCCATCCCGGCAAGTTATTGATAATAATAACCCATGATGGGTCCGCGGGCAACTGCAAAAGCCGCGGCCCGGGCCTCCGAACCATTGAGGTGTAATACAAACAAATTTTGCAATCAAATGCAACCAACTAATAATATAACTCATTGATTAAATTAATTATCTTAACCGAAAACCGAAAACCGAAAACAGTATAAGACCATGAAAAACCAGGAAATCGCCCGCATCTTTAATGAGCTGGCCGAATATTTGGAAATGGAAGGGGTAGCTTTCAAGCCCTATGCTTATCAAAAGGCGGCCCTGACCCTGGAAAATTTAAAAGACGATGTCGCGGCCATCTATCAGCAGGGAGGGCTGAAGGCGCTCAAAAAGATTCCCGGCGTCGGCGAGAGCATGGCCTTAAAAATCGAGGAATATCTCAAGACCGGTAAGATCCAGTATTATGAAGAATTTAAACAGCGGCTGCCCATCGAGTTGAACGAAATCATGGCCGTGGAAGGCCTGGGGCCCAAAAAGGCCAAAATCCTCTACGAGCATTTAGGCATCCGCACCTTGGCCGACCTCGAGGCCGCGGCCCAGGCCCATCAGATCGCGCCGTTGTTCGGGTTCGGCGCCAAGACCGAAGCCAATATCTTAGAAGCCATTGAATTCGTCAAGCGCAGTAAGGGCCGCTTTCTGCTGGGGGAAATCCTGCCCCTGGCCGAGGCCGTGCGGGACCGACTGAGCCGCTTGCCGGAAGTAGAGCAGATCAACATTGCCGGTTCGGTGCGGCGCATGAAGGAAACCATCGGGGACGTGGATTTGCTGGCGATCTCTCGAGCCCCCGATCCGGTGATGGATTTCTTTGTGTCCTTGCCGGAGGTGGTCCGGGTCTGGGGCCAGGGCCATACCAAGTCTTCGGTGCGGACTAAGCCGGGCTTTGATATGGATCTCCGGGTGATCCCCGCCCCGAGCTACGGCGCGGCGCTGCAGTATTTCACCGGCTCCAAGGAGCACAATATTGCCCTGCGCAAAATCGCCATTGACCTAGGTTATAAGCTCAGCGAATACGGGCTGTTTAAAGGCTCCGAAATTATCGCCGCGGTGTCCGAGGAAGCTGTTTACCAGGCCCTGGGTCTGCAATGGATTCCGCCGGAACTGCGTGAGGATCGGGGCGAAATCGAAGCCGCGGCGGCGGGCAAGTTGCCAAAACTGATAGATTATACCGACATCCGCGGCGACCTCCACGTGCACAGCAATTGGAACGGCGGGGCCCACTCTATTGCCGACATTGCCGCCGCGGCCCGGCAATTGGGATACGACTACGTCGGCATAGCCGACCATACCAAGTTTCTACGCATTGAGCGCGGCCTGGACGAGGCCACCCTGGAAAAACGCAACCAGGAAATTGATCGTCTCAATCAGCAGCTTAAAGACTCAGGACATGATTTTACCATCCTCAAGGGCTGCGAGGCCAACATCATGGCGGATGGCTCGATCGACATCACCGATGAGTCTCTGGCCCAGCAGGATTTTGTCATTGCCGGGGTGCATTCCCAGTTCAAGATGACCCCGGAACAGATGACCGAGCGGGTCATCACCGCCATGCACAATCCCCACGTCGATATCATCGCTCATCCCACCGGCCGCATCTTAAAAAAGCGGACCGAATACGAGATCAATTTGGATCAGCTCATCCAGGCGGCCCAAGCTACCGGCACCGTCTTAGAAATTAACGCCTACCCGGAAAGACTGGACCTGGATGATCTCAATATTCTCAAGGCCAAACAGGCAGGAGTCAAACTGATTATAAATACCGATGCTCATCACATCGACCAGCTCCGGTATATGAAATATGGCATCGGCCAGGCCCGCCGCGGCTGGGCCGAAAAACCGGACATCATCAATGCCTGGCCGGTGGCGGAGATGCTGAAGATGTTGAAGTAAAGAATTAAATCTAAAAAATGCGCTTAACTCAAGCAAAATCGAGACAATTGCTTGAATTTACGATATAAAATGTCTCCAAAAGCTAAGATTGGAGGCACTTATCAGGTGAAACCGTTCCGGGTTGAATTTACCGATAACAAGCTCACTGGAAATGCGGGTTTGGTGCACCTTGGGCGCTTTGCCAAGAAACTTGGGTTAAAAAACATCTTAAAACGCCATATTTCCATATCTCGAGGTGAAAACGCCACTTATGATGTGCCCACCATCATCATAATGCTGATGATGGGGTCCTTGAGTGGCGTCAAGCACCTAAGTCATATGGTTCTCTTGAAAGGCGATACGGTGATTCGTAAGTTATTTGGCTGGGACTTATTTCCCCAACCCCAATATGAATTCTTTTGCTAGGTGACGAACCTTGACCTCACTCCTTGGGAAGCCCATAAATTTTATGGAAAAAGGGCGACCAGCGAGAATTGGATCGACTGGTGCAAAAACCAAATGGCCTCAGGCAGTATCCGTACCCAGGATTTTTGGGCCAATTCCGCCCTGTTTCAGACCTGCATCCTGGCCTATAATCTGCTGGTTTGGATGATGTGGCTCACTACCCAGAAGGGATTTCGAGAAGAACCCAACACCATCCGCGCTTGGCTCATCAAGGCGCCAGCCCGTTTGATCAACAGCGGACGCCGATGGGTATTAAAGCTGCCCCGGGAGTACTTTTTCAAAGAGCAGTGGCAACAACTAGAAAGTTCCCTGATGGCCCTCTGCTGGGCCTAAGTAAGACACCAAAGCCGATAAAGCAGTTCAAGATGGGAAATGGTCACTAGAGATCCGCCCTAAGGCGCTGAATTTTGCCTTGTGAAAAGAAAATTGCCTGTCAATATCGCCCGGGTATGGTCTTGTTTTTTTCAAGCCTTTTATAGCTTGGTATCATCTGCCCCGACTCTATCTCCAGAAAGGATGATTTGCCGATAAAATTTGGGGGGCGGGTTTAAGCCCATCCCCCCTTGATAGCTTTGATTTTAAGTCGGGTTTGCCAGATTATTTCGCCGGCGGCGGTGTACCAGGGACCCGACCTCGAACCGTGGCCACCAGCTTTGCCGGCGGCCAGTTTTTGAGGGTTTCCACCGCCTGCTGCAATTGGGGGTCATTTTTTAACTCTTCGGCGCTGATCGGCGAGGTCCAGGGTTTATCAGTCAGTCCCTCTTTCCGCATCTTCTTTTCCAGAGCTTCTTCCCTCAGGGCCTTGAGCGATTTGCCCTTGGGAAGGGGAGTAGCCTCCACTATCAGGTCGGGGATGATGCCTTTCTCTTGGATGGAATGGCCCAGCGGCGTAAAGTAATGTGCGGTAGTTAATTTCAAAGCCGAACCATCCTCTAAGGGAACGATGGTCTGGACCGAACCTTTGCCAAAACTCTTCGTGCCGATAATCAGGCCGCGCTTATGATCCTGGATGGCACCAGCGACGATTTCCGAGGCCGAGGCACTGCCTTCATTGACCAGGACCACCAGCGGAAATGATTCTGCCCCATTGCGCGCCCCCGGTTCGGCATAAAATCGCATCAATTGATTCTTATCGCGACCCTCGGTATAGACGATCAAACCATGGTCGAGAAACTCGTCTGCTACCCGGACAGCCTGGTCCAGTAAGCCTCCGGGGTCGTTGCGCAGATCAAGAATCAGCCCCCGGAAGGGTTTGAGGCGGGCCTCAAGGGCTTTGATCGCTTTTCTTAGATCTTTATCAGTATGGTCCTGGAAGTTAGTGATGCGGATGTAACCGATACCGTCAGCCAGGTAGCGGGCCTTTACACTGTGGATCGGAATAATATCCCGGGTTAAAAGATAGCTTTTGGGCGCCTTTAATCCCTCCCGCATAATGGTAAGAATCACCCGGGAACCTTTGGTTCCCCGGATTTTCTTGACTGCTTCCATTAAGGACATGTTTTTGGTCGAGGTGCCGTTGATTTTAACAATCCGATCGCCGGCCTGTAATCCGGCCCGATAAGCCGGGGTGCCCTCAATCGGCGATACCACGATTAACAAACCATCCTTGAGGGTTATCTCGATGCCGAT
>MUKC01000093.1 GCA_002049795.1 Desulfobacca sp. 4484_104
GCGAGACTCGAATGCTCAAATAGAGTCGGAAAATCACCGTCTTAAACAAGAATGCCGCCGAGTCGCTGCCTTGCTGGAATCACCGCACCACATCCAGCAATTACGCCCTATCCTGACTATTTGGAGCAATGATCCTCTCATTCAGAAGCGGGCGGCCACATACGGGATAAAGAGCGTTGCGAACGTCACCGATTGGGAACAGAATCTCAACCAGCCCCCGGGACAGCAACTGCCCGGGCCAAACGATCAAGAACTCCCAGAGGATAAGCTGAAAAAAACATATCAGTGTAAAGGCGATTGGCAGCAGGGGACAGGGTTGATCGTGGCCCTGGGGGCTGATCCCAGTGCCACACTGTTGGCGCTTTATAGCCATACTCCGCAGCATGCCATCATCTTGGTTGATTGGCAAACTCCTTGGGTAAGGGTCATGGCCAACCGCCTTTACCTTATTAGGCATAATTTAAAGTGTCAATCAATTATGTTTTGGCCCACAGATATGCAGGGGAATATCCGGGATGCGAATGATTTTTTACAGAACCTTGGCGAGACCCATTGGCAGGTGAATATTTCTCCCGGGACAAAAGCCCAGGCCTGGAACCTGAGCAAGCTACCGGGCGTAAGCTTATGGTCACTCCACCAGAACCAAGGCATCCGGCCATTAATTCCTGACCCGAGCTTAGGGCCACGGCCTTTTGTTTTTCCCGAGATCGCCATCCAAGCCGCCTGTGTCGGGGGGCGCCTAGTCTCAGAGGGTATTCGCCTCCCAGAAATTAGGACCAAAAAAGATTTCCTCTCGAACCTGATTAATGTTGTCGCCAAAAAGGTCAGAAGGAGCCGCCCGGGCAGTCGGTTTTGGCCGCCACGCTGGAATGCAGGAAAGGAGATTCGGGTAGACAACAATAATTATATCACTTGCCTTGATGTTTACCCTAGTACAGAGAAAATCCGTTTTAAAGCTTGTAATAATGGGAATGAACTGGAAGGGATGGTGACCAGTTTCGCCGACTTCGGCCACTGGTTGGAAGAGCCTGTGGCTGGAGCTTTTCTGGCCGCGGGCGGCAATAGCATCTCCGATTTAACAGTGGGAATTCGTTGGGCTTGGTTGCACCATACGTCAGCGAGATATTTCAGGTCGGAAATAGATATCGTCTTCCAATGGCAAGGACAGTATATCGCCATTTCCTGCAAAAGCACGGACAGCCATAATTGGGAAACGGTCAGAGCCGAAATTGTGGCCGAAGCTCGGGCCCAGTTGGGAAGATTTGCCCTGCCGGTTCTGGTGAGACCCGGTATCGAGCACAATAATGCCATACCATGGGCCGAGGCGAGCCTTGAATTCGAACCCCTGGAAATCAATCTGAGTCTTTTAAATCAACCGGGAACTTTAAAAGATTTGATTAATACGGCCTTAACCAGAAGACAGGCAACGGCATCTCCATAAAATCTCCTTAAATATAATCACGGCGAAGCTCCTGATGATGATGTATATCCGCAAACCTGATCTGGACACTGTCTTCACCGCCTTTCTGCTGGACTGGCGGGAAAGGGATGAGGTGCGTTTGGTTCATGGCCAGGCCCCGGCAGGGGCCTTGGCCAATCCAGACATCTTTTGTATCGAGTGCGGCGGGGCCGGGCAAATAGCCCTGGGGAACTTTGACCATCATAACACCCCGCTGAGCCTGCCGCCGGCCTGCCTCCAGGCTTTGCATTGGCAGGAGCCGGCCGATCCTCTCCTGTGGGAGTGGGCTGAGTATGTGGCTGCGGTGGATGTGGGGCGCCCCCTGCCAGTAAGACCGGACGGCTGGACCTTGTCCAAGCTGTTCTCCGGCCTGCGCCTTAATATTCCCGCCCCATTGGCCCAGTTCCGGGCCGGGATAAAACTGTGCCGCCAAGTAACCGTCCTCGGCTGCCGCCCCGGAGAGCCGTTGCCGCTACGGCCCGAGTGGGAGCCCTACCGGCAAGCCAAAGAACGTCTCTGCCTAAAGCTCGAGCGCTACGCTTGCCGCACCGTATTCTTCCGGACTCATCAGGGCCGCTTGGGCGGCTTTCTGGAAACGTCCTTACCCGGAGTACACGGTCTGCTACGTAGGCTTGGCTGTCAGGTGAGTATCGCCCAGGGGATCTCCCAGACCGGCACGCCGGTGGTTACCATCGCCAGCCAGGAGGTGGATCTCCGGCCGTTCCTGGCCCACTTGAACCACCTGGAGCTTGGCTGGAGCGGCCCGAGCCACGGACAGATCATTGCCTCGCCACCGGCAGGCAGTAATTTACTCAAAGACCAACTCCTGGCATTAATCATGAGAAAATTTTAGCAATGACTGCAAAATACAAACATTGGCAGGCCTCCAAGCCAGTGGAATTCTCCTGGGACGATGTCCAACGGTGGTTAAACTGCGATGAGCAAGCAGGGCGATATATCTGGCTTGAAGCAAATTTTGCCATAGAAAAAAGCAGATTTGCTGTCATGACGGTAAGGAACCGCATCTCGTGCTATTGGTCCTACTCTTTTGATGAATTGCTTGACATTGCTTTGACAGTAACAATGGATGAGTTTTATCCATGGATAAAACAAAATAAAAATTGTGCATTCTTTGAAAAAAAAGGCGGCTTGAGTGGTTTTATGGCTTATGTGAATAAAACTCTACCTTATCGCCTGATAGATAAACTGCGACGGTCTTTATCCCCCTGTCAGGTGATTCGCCCCGAGCCATTAGGGGAAGCAGGAGATGGAGGTGGAGAATACGAGATCCCCGATTCAAGTCCTGGACCCGAGGAAATATTAATAACTGGAGAAACAAAGGAGTCCTTCTGCGAATGTCGGTCTCTGGCGGATGAGTTGTGGGGAGCATTTAAAGCTCAACTCCCTCATCGCGCCAAAGCCCTAAAAAAACGCATTGCGCTTTTAGAAAATCGCCAGACCCAAGTCGGTATTTTGGAGGTAATCTTATATCTCAAAAAAAACTGGCAACACATTCAGTTTTTAAGGTTTGCCCGCCAAGAGCTTGGCAATGAATTTATTGAAGCTATTTGGAGTTCCTATAACAGGCGGCTTAAAATAAAGTGGGAAGAATTTATAGACTCATTTTCTGATCAGTCCAAAGTGCAAACTTTTGAGGAGTGCCTGGAAAGTGTTTATACCAGCATATTTGAAAAGCGATAACGGCGCTAACCCCTTTGCGGCGTATTACCTCAAAGGACGACCGGTGTGGGGGCCACATCCGTGGACACCGGCGGACTATGTCAAGCTTGCTCAAGACATCGCCTCCCGTTTAGAGAAACTCAGGTCCAGTGGTGGCCTGCTGGTCCTGCCCTTTCCCGAAAAGGTCGAGCGCTCCGTGGTGTTATTCCTCTCCTATTTTGCCGGCCGCCTCCGCTTGGACCACATACCCCTGAGTTACTCCCAATTTCTCCATGAGCCATATCTGGAACTACCAGCTCCAGAAGTGACCACCTGGTTGATCCATCAGGCCCCCAAATTTCAAGATATATCGCTGGTCCTGGAAGATTGGCTCCACGCCGGCCGGGTAGTCTTGGCCACCGGTCAGGCGGCCATGTGGAAACGGTGTGATCTCAAGGTGTCTTATTACCAGGATGACTTTTTCCTCCATGTGCCAGAGTCTGCCGAGCCTCTTGGTCCAGTACCAACATCTGATTCTCTCGAGCTTCCCCAGGAGGAACTGTTAGAAAACCTCTTGCGCTGGGTAGTATTGACTGATGCCTGGGGGGTCCCCCTGCCTTTTGAACTCCTGGTACGCCTGGTCAACCTTAAAGAAAACGAGGTCGCTCAGCAGATCGAAGCTGGTTATCGGCAAGGTGCACTTTTTTGGGTGGAGCGGGACAAACCTGTGGCCCTGTTGGTAGCCAGCCGCAGCGAGGGCTTCGCCCGCCAGGCTCTGGCGGAGCTGGTGCGGACTGAGGACATCTCCCTGAACCAGTATCAACCGGTGCTGCAGGCGGCAGATCCCGATGAGCATGAGGAGCGCTATGCCATCCTTAACCTCCTGGAAAGCTGGCTGGTCCAGGACCGCTTCCGCCATGCCTTGGGACTGGGGTTTCACATAACCCAGGTTCGGGCCTTGGTGCAGGAGCACTGGCGGCGTATCCAGGCCATGACGCAGGCCGGTAGCGCCGCCGAACGTTTGATCTGGACCCAATGCCTGGAGCGGCTCGGGCTCTTTGAGCAAGGAAAAGAAATTATCAAGGCGGCTTTAAAACAAGAGTCACGAAATATCTTTCTCCTTCAGACTCAGGCTCACCTCCTCAGCCGCTGGAGTCAAGTCGATCCTCAGCGTCAGCCTGAGGCTGTAACAGCATTCGCTGCGGCTTGTGATCAAACACCAAACAATGTCTATCTTTGGCAGGCTCGGGGCGTCTTTGAAGCCGAAAGGCCTAATCGCCGTGGGGCCGAGCTCTGTTTTGCCAGAGCCTTAGAGATCGATCCACACAACATCCCTTCTCTGATAGCCCGAGCAGACATGTATCTAGAGGCAGGGGAAAGTGATAAGGCTTCGAAGGACTTACAAGCGGCGGAACAGATTGACCCTAACAACATCTACGTCCGGCATTTATTCGGGCGCTGGCATGTTTATCAAGGAGACTGGGAGAAGGCCCAGCAGGAATGGGAAAAGCTTCGTCTTCTTGACAAAGGCAATCTATACGCTTTGCAGTCTCTAGGTCATATGGCCCGGATACGGGGACAGTGGCAAAACTCTTGTCAAAATCTCCAACAAGCTTTAGACCTGGCTCCTGAAAATGTCACGGTCCTTTTGGAACTGGCCATGTTGGCGTTGGAGAGAACCGACACCCCTGATCGTTCTCTTGCAGCCGCGTATTTAAACCGCGCTTTAAGGGTAGAACCCGAGAATCCCAAGCTCCTGGTCACTCAAGCTCTCTTACTGCTCCGACAGGGCGACATTGATGCTGCCCTACAACATTTGGAACAATTTCTCCGGCGGTGGCCCGATAGTCTTCCCGCCCGACACCTCCTGGGGCAATGCTATTATGAAAAGGGTGACCAAGCTCGCATGGCCGATTGTTTCCAACAGATTATTGATCTCAGCCGCGGCAAAAATCTTCATGTCTATCTTACCTGGTCCGAACTGTCCTGGCGCCTGGGCCAGAGAAGGCAGGCCCGGCAACTCTTGGAAGCCGCCCAGGAGATTTATCAAGACTTGGCGGATAAGTGGTCTGCCGGCGAGAAGCTCAAGGCCTTAGTGGAATTGGCGAAATTAAGTAGGGAGATCTTATCCGGTCAGGAAACTCAAAAATTCCTTGATCAAGCATTAGAAATTGAGCCGGAGTATCCCGCGCTTAGAGCGCTTCTGGCCTCTTTAGAAAAATGAGCTTGGTGTCTGCTCCTGATCTGCTGGCTATTGTCCTCTATCTTAGAGCATTACAACACGGAACTCTCCCCGCCACTAATGGCAGTTTGGTGCACGGGGCCTTCTTCTCTATACTGAGGGAATTTGCCCCCACTTGGGCTGATCGCCTCCATTGTCCAGAAATCCCCGAACGACCTTTTACCATTTCCAGCCTTCGAGGCGGAGAGAAGAATGACGAAGAAATTCCTCCACTCTCCCCTAACTCTTACCCGCCGCTAATTCATATTAACCACGGGGCAGAATACTGGCTCAGGATCTCATCACTACAGCAAGATTTAACTTCAGAGCTGCTGAGTCTCTTTTCCGGTGATGCGGCTCAGATCAAGCTTGGGCAGGTAGATTTTCGGATCATTGGACTGTCGATCCAGCATCATGACCGGGCAGGGACGGCAAGCTATGACAACCTGGCGGCATCATGTCTTGGTGAAGCAATTGAGCCCTTGTCTTTGTTAGGCCTAAGATTTTTAAGTGCCACCACTTTTCGCTCGCAAGGCCGGAATCGCTTATTTCCTCTACCATCCCTGATATTTCCGCAGCTATTACGGCGTTGGAATCTATTCTGCCCTCCGGCCTTTAGACTAGACCAGCTAAAAGCTGACATATTCGATAAAAATCTCATGGTTTCCGGCTATCATCTCATGACTCGCCATCTCCGGTTCGGTCTTCATGGCCAACAACTCGGCTTTACAGGCTACTGCGAGTATCAGGCTGCCCGCCATGCCGATATAGATGTTTTGCAGGTCACCAATCTTTTGTGGAGATTTTGTTTCTTCTCGGGCATCGGTTACGGTACCCCCAAAGGTATGGGGCAGGTGGCAACAATCGTGCCCTAAATTAAAAGTTTCCGGCGCGGTAAGATTATACTATAGTGGAGTAAACTACTAGGCCTAGGGGCAAAGTGTTGCGAAAATGGCGTTTTTCGGGATATTTTAAAGATAATTCAGCGGTTAGGTCAATTTTTGCCCCGATCGGGGCCTAATGCCGACGGGCTTAAAAGTTTGCCCTCAGGGAGGCCTGCTCTGATCTGCAGTTGCGAAAAAAGGCGAGCGGCCCTGATTTTTTCAATTTTAATCATATTGATATTGCTGTAAATTTATGGTGGCAAAAATGGCGGTAGAGGCCGTTTTTCGAAAATGCCGT
>MUKC01000094.1 GCA_002049795.1 Desulfobacca sp. 4484_104
AAGATCCAGAGCCAGAGCACTTCCAACCCCACGTCCATCTCCCAGAAGGCCGCCATCGAGGCCTACAACGGCCCCCAGGACTTCATTGCCATGGTCCTGCCGGCCTTTGACGAACGCCGCCGCTACATCGTCAAAGCCCTCAACAACATCCCGGGCGTCAGCTGTTTCACGCCCACCGGGGCTTTTTACGCCTTTCCCCAAGTCAAAGAACTGCTATCCAGAAATTTCAACGGCCAGCCCGTCGAGTCGTCGCTGAACCTGTGCGCCCTGCTACTTGATGAAGCCAAGATTGCCGCTGTCCCTGGCGAGGCTTTCGGCGCCCCCGGTTACCTGCGCCTCTCCTATGCCACTTCCCTGGGAAACATCAAAAACGGCATGGAACGGCTGGCGGATTTTGTCAAGCGACTGGGATAAATAAAGAGTGAAGCTTCACCGGCGGAGCCAATGGCTTCGTGAGGGCCCCTGGAAGGAGCCATTGTTACTCGAATCCTGCTAAATTCAGCTGCCTTTTATTTGACAGCTCTTGATTTCGGATATAAGCTCTTACAATTTTTTCGTTGCGCCCTACGGTGCTCACAAAATAACCTCGTATCCAAAAATGTTTCCCAGTATTGGCACTTCTACTAAACTCTTCGTGCAAACGTATCGCACTTTTACCTTTTAAAAAACCAACAATGCTGGAAACACTCAGCAGTGTCCGGTATGTTTTTTGCGTTGTTCTAAAGTCGGCAGCCGGTGCTGTTTTCCGGCGCGACATCGTGAGATGCCCAAAGTTTTTCCCGGCGAGTGGAGCGTAAAAGTTGCCTGTTTGAGCCTTGAAAGGGCGAGTTTGGCGCCCGCAACCCAAATCAGGGTATCATGATATGTTTGGGCATGCCTCTCGCTCATTCTCACGGCACATCGTGTACCGCTCCGAGATGCCCGTCGCGAATCACATCATGTGATTCGTTTGGCGGCCAATACCGCTATGAGCCATGCCCGAACATCCTTAAGTATTCCCGACAATTTCTTGTTTTTTGTACCCCTCAAGGGGGTACTGAACTGAAAAGAGTGACAGCCTTTCAGGCGTCAGGCACTAATTTAACAGCTCGGCTCAAGTTCCTTTTGGATGCGTGGCCGCACTCAGCGGTCTGAAATCGCTTTTTACGAAATAAGTATACTATCTCCATGATCAACCGGTCCAAAAGAAAGCGAGGTGGCTATATAGTAGCCACCTCGCTTCAGTTGTAGGCATTTCGCGGCGCTTTATTTAATCTTAACGGTAATGCCTTGGGGAGGAGCGGGAGCTGATGTATCAATATGAATGCTTGCCTCGTTGGAATATCCACTCTCATTGCCGCTAGTATCAACCGCAGTCACAACGTAATAATAAGTTCCCTGCACGGTGCCGCTGATGCTGTCAACAAAGGTTGGCGTAGACGATTTGGCGATGGGTGCGGTATTAATTTTAACGTAACCGCTGCCATGGGTAGTGCTGCGATAGATATTGTAACTGGCCAAATCAGCTTCGCTGTTGGCATTCCAAGTTGCGGTAACAGAAATTGCAGCCTGAGCATTGAGTGCCACTCCCATGATCCCAACGATAATAGCAATGGCAATAATTTTCTTCATAATATTAACCTCCTGAAAAATAATTTAATTTTCATCAAGACTATCGCTCCTTTTAACACCTACTAACGCAGCACAAATCATGCCAACATCTCGTTCAAACAGATTCTTTACCTTAATTTTGCCGGGCATCTTCCGTATCTTATTGATAAATAAAGATATTGCTGGATTTTAGGCATTTCAACCGGTATGGTTAAAAATGTTTTACCAATCATTGACAAAAAAATTCATGTCTGGAGCAAACCTATCCCCAAACATATTGAAAAGTGGAACTTTGACTTTTTCTCAACGGAGAATTATGATATATTTCAAACAGTAGCAAACAGAAGAATCATGGCAAAGGATGTAGTCCAAGTAACAAAATAGTAATCTTGGTAAAAGCATTGGTAGCTTTAACATCCGGCAATCCCTCCCTGTATGCTAAGTTTCCTTTGTTTCATGACGGCTGCTTGACCACAAGGTTGCCCCGGAGAAGTTATGCAAGAAACAAAACGCGACTGGTTGATATACCTGCTTGGCCCCCAGGAACAGGAAAACAGGAACCTTGCCGCGCGCCTGACACAGGAAGCAGGTTTAGAATGTAAAGTGATTCCCGGTGATGCCTGGCTACCTCCGAAAGACACCGGTGGAAAGCAGGTCATCGTTCTCTACAACTGCCAGGAACAATCCTACAACGCGTTGATGGACAAGTTGGAACAAAACTCGGCTGACCACTACGACAATTGCTATCTGCTGCTTTTCAACCTTGACCCTAATCTCCATATTGAACAAGACGCACTGGCGTGCCACCTCTGGGGCATCCTGTACGATGATTATTCTTTTGAACGTCAGGTTCAGGGAATCCGGGCGGTTATGGACGGGGAAATGTGGCTGCCCCGCAAGATTTTAAGTTCCTACCTGCGTGAGTTAAGAAGCAGCCGGCACCCTGAAGAAGAAACAAACAGCAAAAAAAGTTTGTTGAGCAAGCGGGAGAAAGAGGTACTGGCCCTGATCGCCGCCGGCTCCACCAACGAGGAAATCAGCGACTACCTTTGCATCAGCAATCACACGGTAAAAAGCCATCTGTACCGCATCTACCGGAAAATCAATGTTCCCAACCGATTACAGGCGGCACTCTGGTCGGTTAAAAATTTGTAAAATTCATACTTTCTACTGATTGCCTTTTCCGGAATATTCAGTATATAAAGAGAATATGAACATTCAACGTTGGTTGAGCGGACCGTCAAAGAGCAAGAAATGGGATATTTTAAACGGTAAATAAGGATATCATTATGGCAGATCGCCGTCGCTTAGAGAGATTTTCCCTTGATTTACCCACTACGGTTCTTTCCGTAACCCCGCATGTCGACATAGCCGAGTCACGGCTCAGGACGGTTGATATTTCGTCCGCGGGGGCGTTTGTGGCCACCAGCAGCCCGTTTCCCACCGGAACGCGGATGCTCCTTGAGCTGCAGCTTCCCGGGCACGAGAAGCTGGGACATGGGCTGGTAAAAGTCAAGGCCAGAGTGGTGCGCAGCGTCCGGGAAGGTATGGGCGTCTGTTTTGACGACGACTACCAGATCCTGCCGTCAGCCGGCAATTCGTGAGATTTTGAAGCTTTCTGGTGCTTTCAGGAGATATTTCAGCTGAAATTCATACTTTTTACCTATTGATATTTCCTGACCCAGATGATATGGTTAAAGACAGTTAATCCCGAAAGGAGGATTATTATGAAGAAAATACTGACAACGCTTCTTGCCGTGCTGCTGATTGTCTGTGCCGCCGGCTTCGCCCAGGCCACTTACTGGGTACCCACCGAATCAGGTGAAATTGATGTCAATTACCTGACCTACACCGGCAGCGGCACCTACGCGATTTTTGATGATAGCTCCAACCTAGACGGCAGCGACAGCCACTTGGTGCTGAGTTCTTCTGCCGACACCATTTATTTTGTTCAGAATGGCAGCAATTGGGACCTGAACAGCACTACAACAGGGAATAATTTGACGCTGTCCAACAGCGCCACCTTCCAGGTTGCCTGGATGCCTGCCGGAGAAACTTCCTGGTATATTGACACCAGCTATACGTACTTGAGCCCCGGGGTTTACCAGCTTAACTGGACTGGCGTGGACCGCCCCTCACAAAGTTCAAGCATCGTGCAGATTGATGCCGAGCCGTCCTCGGTTCCGATTCCCGCCAGTGCCGTCATCCTTTTTACCGGCCTGTTGGGTTTATTCGGAGTCCGGCGAATTCGAAGAAACGATTAAAAGTCCTCCCAAACAGATACCTTTTCAAAAGTCCCCGGCAGCCAGTCTGCCGGGGACTTTTTTTGGAAAATCGGCCCACAACCAGAGACATCCTTGACAGTTGCCATTCATTATTGTACTCCTGAATTGACAGCATGGCGGGAACAACCGCCATGCCAAAGTCAACCCCTGTAAAGAAAAGATATTTCCCATGACCCTGACCGTCAAACCGGTAACCGGCCGCTATCTTCAACGACGTTTTATCCAAGTTCCATGGTCCATTTACCAGGACGACCCCGCCTGGGTGCCGCCGCTGATCATGGACGTGAAACATCATCTAAATCCCAAAAACCCCTATTTTTCCCACGCCCGTCTTCAATCCTGGGTGGCTTTCCGGGGAACGGCGGCGGTCGGCCGGATAAGCGCCCAGATAGACCGACTGCACCTGGAGCACCACCGGGAACCATGCGGATTTTTCGGCATGCTGGAAGCCGAGGACCGGCGGGAAACCTTTACCGCTCTGTTCGACACCGCCCAGGCATGGCTGCGGGAACAGGGCATGAAATACATCATGGGTCCTTTCAATCTCTCCATCAACCAGGAATGCGGCCTGTTGACCTCGGGCTTCAACACCCCGCCATTCATCATGATGGGGCATGCCAAGCCCTACTACGCTCCAAGGATCATGGAACAAGGCCTCACTCCGGTCAAGGAACTGCTGGCTTACCTTACCAAAGCAAATTTTACCCCATCTCGAACCATGCAGGCAATAACCAAGAAGGTAAAAAAGGATATCCACATAAGGCCCCTAAACCGCTCACGTTTCACGGAGGAATTACAGATTATCGGCGACATCTTTAATGACGCATGGTCTGGCAACTGGGGATTTATCCCGCTGACCCGGGATGAACTCGAAGCTATGGGCAGGGATCTCAAACCGCTGGTAGACAGGCGATTCATTCAGATTGCTGAAGTCAAGGGAAAACCGGCGGCAATGATCATTGTCCTACCCAACGTTAATGAGATCATTACCGACCTAAACGGCCGTCTGTTTCCCTTGGGCTGGCTGAAATTTTTGTGGCGTTTGAAAGTCAAGCACCCAAGAACCGCCCGGGTCGCCCTCATGGGAGTCCGGAAAGAATATCAACGCCGGTTGATAGGCGCCGCCCTGGCCTACATGGTCATTGATACAGCTCGTTATCCAGTGATAAAAAAGGGGGTTACAGATGTGGAAATGTCCTGGATTTTGGAAGATAACCTGGAAATGCGCAAAATGATCGAAGCGATAGGCAGCAAAATATCAAAACGGTACACAATTTACCGTAAAGAACTCTAGCGGTGTTCAGCCGTCAGCTTCCAGTAAAAATTCACTCTCACCTTACGAAACAACCATATCCTGATAACCGGGGAAAGAGATACATTTATGGACAAACAAACCGGCACCTATACCGCCATCATTCTGGCAGCCGATCGTTCTACCGGCGACCCGGTAGCTGAACAAACCGGAGCCCCTTGTAAATCGCTGTCACCGGTTGACGGCATCCCTATGGTGTTGCGGGTTATCGAGGCACTGGGAAATGCCACTGAGGTGGGTTCCTGCATCCTCTGTGGACCTTCAAAAGAAATCATCAACCAATCGCCGGAACTCGGCCAGGCCTTGAAAAAAGACAACATCCACTGGCTGCCAAATCGGGAGACACCCAGCACCAGCACCTACGAAGCCTTACAGCATGTCGATCAGGACAAGCCCGTCCTGGTAACTACTGCCGACCACGCTCTATTGACCCCCGAAATTGTCGACTATTTCTGTTCCCGGGCTCGCCAGACAAACTACGATCTGGCAGTCGCACTGGCATCCTATGACATGCTTAGTCAAGCATTTCCGAACTGTCGGCGTACGGTCACCAGATTAAAAGACGGCGGTTTCTGCTCCTGTAACTTGTTCGCCTTCCTGACTCCCGAAAGTTATTCCGCCGCCAACTTCTGGCGCCAAATTGAACAACAGCGAAAAAAACCTCTGCGTATTGTCAGCGTTTGCGGCTGGATGACTGTTTTGCGCTTCCTGCTCGGGAGATTGACCATGGAAGAAGGACTACAACGTATTTCACGGCGGATGGGGCTCAAGGCAGGAGCAGTCATGATGATCCAGCCGGAAGCCGCTGTTGACGTGGATACTGTAAAAGATTTAGACCTGGCCAATAAGATTATTGCCAACCGTGACCAAATCCTTTCACAAACTAACGGGCAAAATTATGCTGTTAAAGATTAAATGTCTCAATCGACATCAGTACTGTCCGGTTAGTGTCTTATCCCTGAAAGGCTGTCAAAAAAAACAAGAAATTGCCGGAAAGACATTCAGGATGTTCGGGCTTGGCTCGCAGCGGTTTTGGCCGCCGAACGAATCACACGATGTGATTCGCGGCGGACGCCTTGGAGCGGCACACGATGTGCCGCGAGAATGAGCGAGAGCCATGCCGGAACATCCTGATACCCTGATTTGGGTTGCGGGCGCCAAGCCCGCCTTGGGTTCTTGCAT
>MUKC01000095.1 GCA_002049795.1 Desulfobacca sp. 4484_104
GGCCTGCTGGTTTTCGTGGTCATGCTGGTGCTCAAATATACCAGACGCCAGGGATTCCAGAGTTCCCCCCTGGATTTTTTGATTCTTTTCATTGCCCTGTTGGTTCCTAATCTGCCCGATCCGCGGTTAGCCCACCTGCGTATGGGAGTAGTGGCCGGTTTAGTGGTGATTATTTTTTATTCCTACGAGGTTTGGGTGGAGGAGTCGCGCCAGTTATACCGTTATCCCGCCTTGGCCGTTCTGGCCATGCTGGTTATCGTTATCCTGCGGGGTTTTATGGGGAACTTTTTTTGAGATAAAGCTGGTAATTTACCGATGTGGCAGATGCCTTGGTGGTGAACCTATTTTTTCTGTAAACGGGAAAAGAAAGAGGTCTTCGGGGTTTTTCCATGGGCGGCTTTGGTTTCCAGTTCCGCCACGCGATCCAGGAGTTGCCGGTAGCGGATCTCGGCCTTGCCCCGGCTTTCCAGGTTGCTTTTCAGCAACTTTAGCAATTCAATGACCAACTCGTCCCGGGTGTCATGGCGTTGACTATGGTCATTGATCTGGTTTTCCAGGGCGACAATCATTTGTTGTTGTACCAGCAACTGTCGTTCTAGTCTAAGCAACTGTTTCTTCACCATTTTGCTGATTGTGATATCCCTGGTATCGGTTTTTTCCTCGTCCTTGTCGATTTCATTCTCTTCTTCCTGCTGTCCGTCAATGAGGATGCCGCCGTCCTGGCGGTTTTTCAGGACTTCGTCAATGATTTCCCGGTCAATGATTTGTTTTTCATCGGCATAGCCAAAAACCATGGCCATGTCGCAAAGAATGTTGATCAACCGGGGGATGCCTTGGGTGTGGCGGTGCAGGGATGCCAGGGCTTCGGCAGTGAAAATGTCCTGATTGGTGGCACCAGCGATCTTTAACCGGTGGCGGACGTAGTGGCTGACGTCCTCGGAACTCATGCCGACAAGGTGGGCGTGAACGGTAACCCGCTGGGTGAACTGACGCAGATGTCGCCGGCGAAGCTTGTCCTTCAGTTCCGGTTGACCGACGAGAATGATTTGGATCAAATGTTCTTTTTCCATTTCCAGGTTGGAGAGCATGCGCAGCTCTTCAATAGTCTTGTCCGGCAGGTTCTGGGCTTCATCAATGATCAGAATGGCACGGCGGCCAGCAGCAAAGGTCTCGATGAGAAATTCCTGTAGCTGCTGAAGGAGGATGGTCTTTTCATTTTTTGTTACTTTAATGTCAAACTCATTGCAGAGCAGGCGAAGAAACTGGGTAAAATTGACGTCGGTCTGATTGATCAGAGCGACCTGCAGGTTTTGGGGGATTTTATGGAGCAGGTAGTAGAGCAGGGTGGTTTTGCCGGAGCCCACCTCGCCGGTGATGATTCCGAAGCCTTTGTTTTCACTGATGGCGTATTCTAAGTGGGTATAAGCATGCTCATGTCCCTTGCTCCAAAAGATGTAGGATGGATCAGGGTTGAGATTGAAAGGCTTTTCTTTCAGGCCGTAGAAGTCTTTGTACATGATAGGTTATTTCACTTTGTTAAGGACCGTGCCCAAGACCGGTTTGCCGGCCAGCAGTTCCATCGCCTGTTTTACTTCTTTTTTCAAGGTTGTTTCTGCTTCCACCACCAGGAGGATGCCATCGATGTGATTGGCGAAGACCAGAGGGTCGGCGGTGTTCAGTACTGGTGAACTGTCGAAAATGATGAATCGGTCCGCGTAGCGTGATTTTACTTCGTTGACCAGGGTTTCCATCTGGGGAGCGCCGAGCAACTCGGTGGAGTTGGTTAATGGTTTCCCGCCTGGCAATACAGTGATTTTGTCAAAACCGGGGTTGAAAAGCAACTCGGGGATGTCTGCATTGCCCAGCAGGTAATCGGCCAATCCCTTCTCGGGATTGATACCGAAGTAGGTGTGTATTGATGGTTTCCTCAGGTTGGCGTCAACGAGCAGGACGGTGCGTTCAATTTCCTGAGCGACACTGAACGCCAGGTTGATGGCTGTCAGGGTAGTGCCGGCGCCGGCACTCGGGCTGGTTATCAGCAGGCTGTTGCCCCCCATTTCGACCAGGCGTTGCAACAGCCGGGTGCGTAGTATTTTTATCTGGTCGCTGGTTGTGGTTGTCTGGCAGTCAAAAATAATTTTGTGACGGCGCATGAGGGCCGGATTACAGGTGACCACCCGCGTGGTAGTACCGGTAGTGGTTTTTCCAGCGGGGGCCGTAAGCTTGGTTGCCGGGATGATTTCCTCGGCTGGTGCTGCCGCGTCGGCTTGCAGTTGTTCCCGTGCTTCCTTGGCCTTTTCCAGGGCTTTTCTCAGTTTGCTCATGGGGTAATATCCTTCATTATACCTTAACCTGACAGGACTGGTTTTTACCAGATACGAAAAGCAGTATTGAAACTGTTGATGGTTTGATCGTCAGGATTATGACCACGCTACAAGCGGGCAGCTTTTCGCTGCAGCTTGATCCATAAAATGTCCAGGGGCATGATATAAAAATGAAACAAGGTTAGGACGGCAATGATGCCAATGGCCAGGATGATAAGCAGCAACCATGTGCGTCGTTGTCGCTGACGGCGCTCAAACACACTTTCCATCAGGTTGATGGCTGCGAGCACCGGCAGTCCGGTAATTTCGTCAAGCTCCTCCAGACTCTTGACCGAATCATCAAGACTTTCGCGGACCGCGGCGGCCCCGACAGCGGCACCAAGCGCTAGAACAAAGCCGATTAGGACAATGGCCAAGCGATTGGGCTTGAAGGGTTTTTCCGGCAATTGGGCCGGGTCTATGATGGTAAATCGCTCGCCTTTTTGTGATTCCTCCATGCCTTGGGCAACCCGGGCTTCCATCAATTTGTTCATGATTTCGTTGTATTTGAACTTGGCATTGTCATAATCGCGAGTCAGTTGAGAATAATCGCGTTCAACCACCGGGGCATTTTCAAGACGCTGCTGATATTTGGCAATTTCCCGTTTTAGATTGTCACGGGCCTTTTTCATCTCGCTCACTTCCATGGCTGTTGAAGCTATCTGGGTTTGGATGTTGATATAGGCCGGGTTTTCCGGTTCGACCAGGGATGTGTTGCCACCTTTTTTGGTATTCTTTTTAGCTGCCTCAACTTCGGCTTCTAGGGCGGCTATCTGCTTGGACAGCTTGATAACGTCTGGATGTTTGGCTCCTAGGCGACCTTTCAATGTCGCCAGTTGACTCCGAAGATCAATCAACTGCTTAATTTTAAGTTGCAGATCGTTCCCTTGACCACCCACTTGAGCTTCCAGCTTGGCAATTTCTTTTTTAAGCTTCTTGACGTCGGGATGTTTGGAGGACAGGCTTGACTGTAGGCTGAGTAGTTGTACCCGCAGATATTTCAGCCGGTCCCGAGGGTTCATGACCGTCTGTCCCTGGTCGTTGGTCAGTGGGGTCAGAGGATCGATGGTTGCCAGTTGTCCTTCCAGGTAGATTTTGCGCTCCTGGAGGGTTCGGATATTGCTGTCATACTGGTCAATGTCGCGTTGCAGGCGGTCAATGGCCTGCAGGTTGATGGCGTTGAACTCGGGCAGTTCATATTTGTGCTGTTGCTTGAAGGTGCTGATGCGTTGTTCCAACTGGTCAATCTGTTTTTTCAAGTTGTCCAACTCCTGTTGCAGGAAAGCGGTAATATTGCTGGCCGTTTCTTCCCTGGTCCGCAGGTTTTCTTCCAGGTAGAAGGATGCCAGTTGGCTGGCTACTTTTTGAGCTATGTCCGGCGATTCGTCTTCAAAGGAAAGGGTGAAGGCAATAGTGGCCGTGCTGGGGCGGCCGGTGCGTTTGTCAATGACGTCGGCGCTGGTGGTTTCCAGGTTGATGCGTTGACGCATCTTATCCATAATTTCTTCAGTGGTGTAACGATCCTGCATGTCCTGGTAAAGGTTGAACTGCTTGATCATTTTCAACAGGCGCGGGCGGCTCATGATTTGCTGGGTGATCAATTGCAGTCGTTCTTCCACGTAGCTGGTGACTGCGGTTTTGACATATTCCGGAGGAATCTGCTGTTCCTCGATGAGGATGACCACTTGGGAGCGATACAGGGATGGTAGCAGAAAAGCCGTGGCCAAAGCGGCTAGGAAAATCAGGATGAAAACAGTAATGAAAAGGACCTTCCGGCGCCTGATGATTCCTTGGATGGTCTGCAGGTCTAGGGTTTCGTTCATGGTGGTTTCTTCCTTATAAAATGGTCTCAGCTGTCGGGGCCGGGTCACGAATGGGGGAAACGAAACGTCAGGGTGATCCAGATACGGTTGCGGTCGTATTTGGAGTTCTTGGACAAGGTTTTATCGTACATGTGGGCGTATGTGTAGGTTATTCCCAGGCGGTGATTTTCGGTCAGGTTGTAGTTCAGGTTGGGACTGAAGTGGTAGTACTGGCTGTCTTCGTCACTGTACTGGTCATCGGATTTGGACAAGGAAAATCCGGTGGTGAAGCCGGCCCGTAGCCGGGTGGAAATCCGGTAGTTGAAGCGGCCGGTTATTCGATCGTGCCGTAGAGTTTCACCGCTCGAACCGTAGCTCAGATCCCGACTGTAATCCAGGGTTGCCGACCAGCGTTCCGCGGATTTGCGCAGGAGAATATTAGCAACCCCGCCCCAGTTGCCGTCAGTTTCGGTTTCCTCATCAAGGATAAATACCGGGTAGGGAACGAAAGCCAGCTGGTAGAAGTGGCGGCGATACTTGGTATGGGTATAACGGGCACCGCCGAAAACGGTCAGTTCACAGGTTTCGTTGAATACATGGTTCCAGCCGGCCTGCAGACCGTAGTTGTTGACCGTGCTGATGGATGAATCGTAGTAGTTGTAATAAGGTTGCAGGGTGACGGTGTCCCGCTGATTGTCCAACAGACGGTTCAGTTGGCCGACCACCGTGTGGGAATCATAGTCGACATTCTCATCGCCGTCATAGTTGGTTTTGCCGTAGGTGTAGTGAATCTGCCAGGAGGTCCGTTCGTTCATTTGGTAGTTGATACCGCCGCCCAGGTTCCAGCGCCGCCGGTCCTGGCGGTAGTTGCGCAATCCGGTTTCATCCAGTTCAGATTCCAAAGTGGTGTCTTTAATAAAACCGGCAGAGGCATCACCGCGGAATTTTTCGCTTAATTGATAACTGCCGTCAACCCGGTAGCGTTGGTACTCGGTGTCGAGGTTGCTTTCGTCAAAATAGCGCAGGATATCCACTGCCAGACTGCCGTCTAGTGAAGATCGTTCGGTTAGGTAAGAGAAGGTGACCGCTGGACTGCAGGTAAATACCTCATCGCTGATTTCGTTGTCATTGTCAAAGGTAATGTTGTCATCGTATTCACTTTTCAATTGGATTGTTGGTAGCCAATGGAAGCCACCGCTGTAAGCCAACGATGAAGAAAAGAAGAATATCAACAACAGCAGAAAGAGTACTGACAGCAGGTGGTATTGATGCCGCCTTGCGGGTCGTAAGGCGGCAGGTTTTTTCCCGATGGGGGTTTTCATATGGTTGTCAGGGGATGACAACGACGTCACCGCGCCGCAGGGTAATGTTCTGTTCGAGATTTTTACCCTTGACGACCTCTGAGTAGTTGAAGGGAATGGCGATATTTCGCCCGTTTTTTCTCCTCAGGATAAAAATTTTGCCGGCGGCCGCAAAAGGATTGAGACCACCAGCCATGGCCAGCACCTGCATGACCGTGGTGTTTTGATTGATAGGAAATTGCCCTGGCTTGTTGACTTTGCCAATGACGTAGGCCTGCAGGCTATTGATCTGCATAAGCATGACGGTAACAGTGGCGTCAGGGACGAATTCACCAAGACGGTTGGTTATTTCACGACGCAACTGGGAAACGGTCAGGTTGGTTGCCTGGATGTCTCCCACCAGGGGAAAAGCAATGACACCGTCCGGGGGAACTACCAGTTGGTGGGACAGACTTTTATCTTCCCAAACTAATATCTCCAAGACGTCTCCAGAGCCGATTTTATACGATGAGCCAGGATTATTGTCCATGCCTGCCGCCGCCATGGCAGGGCAGGCTGTGAACAATAGAAAAATAAACAGGTAAAAAGAAATTCTTTTCATGAAGTCGTCCTTTTTCGAACGAAAGCATTGTGAATTGCCGTGGAGCTGATTTTTGAGTGTCTTTTACCTGATTTTCATTAAACAAATTAACATCCTGGTTTATTTCATGTCAAGGAAATTTGGGTTGGAGGAAACGGATAAGGCGCGGTTCTGGGGATGAATGCTTAAAAGGGGGAATAATTTGTTACCGAAGCCAAGGCGGGCTTGACGCCCGCAACCCAAATCAGGAATCAGGATGTTCCGGCATGGCTCTCGCTCATT
>MUKC01000013.1 GCA_002049795.1 Desulfobacca sp. 4484_104
GATATGTCGGGGGCAGATTGGTCCCCAAGTTATTGGAGTCCGGCTATCGGGTGCGGGCTTTAGGGCGATCGATCGCCAAACTCAAAGGCCGGCCCTGGGCCCCCACCCCGAACTGGAATTGACCCAGGGTAGGGCCGGAGATGCTCACCGGCCAGCCCAAAAGAAGATAACTGGATAAGCCCTGGTTTTGGTAGCTCTAACAAGTATGATGAAGAACTGTTCCGTCACCGGGACTTTGCCGAACTGGAGAACTGGGCCGTAAAAATCTGCGCGGCCTTCGGCCAGGAGCCGGTGCCGCTCCAACAAAACTTAAAATCTTTGACCAACCCGAGGATTTATTGGCAGGACTCCACCTTTGTATTGGCCGAAGCCGACCACCAGCAGCGCAGTATTCTGCTCTATCCTCCGGGTTTTCGCCTGCCCACCTTATGCCACGAACTGGCCCATATCTTCACCGGCCAGGACCACACCGAAGCATGGGCCCGGACCTTCGCCAAACTGGTCGCCTGGGTCAAAACTCAACTTTAAACATCGGCCTGGTTGTCGCGGCCTTAGGGTTCTTTCTGGGTAGGTCCCGGGAGGTTCTCAGTAGCTCTGGCCCGGCTGCGGGGGCCGCCGAGCAAACGGATCACCATAATACTGAGTTCGTACATGCCATAAAGCGGTAAGGCGATCATGGTCATGGTCAGGACATCGGCATGGAAGGCCGCCACTACGGCGCTGAGCAGGATCGCCACCCGTCGGTGTTTGACCAGAAATTCCACTCGCACCAGGCCAATGCGGGCCAATACCAGCAGGATCAGGGGGAGTTCAAAAATCAGGCCGAAAAGCAAGAGCAGGCGTAGGTTGAAGTTGACATATTGGCTCAGATTGAGCATGGCAAAGAGGGTATCACTCTCATAAGCCAGAGAAAAGGCGACAATGACTGGCCAGACCAGGTAGAGGAAAAACAGGTCGCCCAAGATAAAGGCCAGGGTGCCGATTGGCACAAACAGATAAACATACCTTTTTTCCGAAGCCCGCAAGCCTGGGGCAATAAACAGCCAGACCTGATAGAGAATTACCGGCAGAGAGAACACTACTCCCAAGATCAGGGAAATCTTGATCTGGACAAAAAACGGCTCTAAGGGGGCCATATAATTGAGTTTGCGAGAGGCACTGCTCAAATCCGGGGGTGCGATATTAAAACGCTGGGCCAGATCCGGGAATTGCCGCTGAATATAGGCGGTCAGCGAGTAGTGCATCTGTTTAATCAACGATGGTTGGGTCAGGGGGCGTTGGATGACCTTCAGCGCCGACAGGGAAAAAGGCCAAGCCACGGCCATGCCAATCACTAGGGCGATCAGGGAGATGATGAGTCGGCGGCGCAGCTCCTCCAGATGTTCCAGAAAGGGCATCTGAGCTTCAGTCACTGCCGAACCTCGGGGCGCGATGAATTGGCCGAGGGCTTTTCAGCTTCGGAGTCGGTCGTCTGGTCCGGCTGATCCGGAGCATGACGACGATTAAAAAATTTTCCTTTATATTCAAATATATCAAACAGGTAGGTATTGCCGGTGAAAAGGATGGTTAACCCGATCAGATAGGTCGGACTGTCCTGACCCATGGCCCGCAGGACCAGTTTGGCGGTGATAAAGCCCAGGAAAAGCCGCACAAAGAAACCGAACACGTTTTTCATAAAACGATTCTATCTGATTGCTTGATATATGGCAAGGCGATCCACCCAGGCCGAGCTCTAATCACCTCCGCCGGCCCGGCTTTACCGTCTCCCGACGCAAATCTCCAGCTTCGATTTTGCTGCGGGAAAAGTATTGACGCCGGAGATCAAAACCGATATAAAAAAAATGATGCAGGCACGTAGCTCAGGGGGAGAGCACTACCTTGACGCGGTAGGGGTCTGGGGTTCAAATCCCCACGTGCCTACCAGGGCAAAAAAGGGTGGCGCCCGATGGCGTCACCCTTTTGTTGTTTAACATTCGTCCACATACTTCCCCTCTGCAATCGGGGAGTTAAATTTCCACATACTGAGATTATAGGATAATTTTCACTCTCTCCCTCAACGGCTAGGGGAAATATAACATTTAGGCCGTATTAGAGTTCATAATCTCCGGTGATTTCGAGCAGAAAGGTTCCCGGCTGGTCGGCCGGTTTGACAACAAAATTGCCCTGGCCTTTAACATTCTTTAATTTCCCCACCCCTTTATAGGTCTTCCAGGTACCGGTAGTGAGTTTGGTCTGGGCGTCCCGCTGCCCATCGAAGCGGCTATAGACCTGACCCTCCTGGAAGGTGGTAATGGCATAGCCCTGCATGGGTCCGCTCCCCTTGATGCGGTCGTGGAAGCCGACACTGCGGCGGGAGACAAATTCCCCGGCGACCCCGATCTGATACTCCACCGGTTCACCCTCCAACTCGGTAAGCATCAGGGTATGGTCCGGAACATCGCCCACATAAAGCATCTCGCGTCGGGTAACCGTAACTTTGTAAGTAGCCTTGCGTTTCATGGGACCGCCTTTCTTGGCTTGTTTTGAGCATGAATTTATCTTAACCCCGCCTTAGGGCCTCGGCTCAGCTCAGTGTCCATCCGGAAAGCCGTTGTTTCCCTTCCCCTTGAGGGGGAAGGGCTAGGGTCAATCCTGTTCAATTAAACGCCTCGTAGCGGCGGGGTTTCCCCGCCTTGATTAAATTCCTTTCTGATATAGGGCAAGGACACCCCGCCCCTACGCAAAGAGAAATTCCCCCCAACCCCCTCGAACCAGGGGCGGGGGTGTTTTGGATGAATACCTGGCTCAGATATCCAGTTCGCCGACCTCCAGGGCATTGTTCTGGATGAAATCGCGCCGCGGCTCGACTTTATCGCCCATTAAGATGGTAAAGATCTCATCGGCCGCTACCGCATCTTCAATATTGACCTGGAGCAACGTCCGGGTCTCGGGGTCCATAGTGGTCTCCCACAGTTGCTCCGGATTCATTTCTCCCAAGCCTTTGAATCGCTGCACGCTCAGACTCTTTTTACCCTCCTGCAAGACAAAGTCCAGTAATTCCTCCAGGGTGGCAATGTCCCAGTGCCGTCCGCCTTCCTGCAGGACGTAAGGCGGCTGGCGCAATTCGGCCAATCCCTGCCGCAGTCTGACCAGGGATTGAAAATCACTCCCGCTTAATAATTCCCAGTCGATCAGGCTGGGGCTGGCCGCGCTCTGGTCCGCGGGGGTAACCAGAATTTTCCAGGCATGGTGCTCTTCGTCGCTCTCCAAGTGGACCGACAGGGTGGCATCGGCCTCCAGGACTGGCACAATGCCGTTTATTTTTTCCTGATCACGCAAGAACTCCTTGGCTGTCAGTCCTAAGTCGATGAGTTTTTTAATTATTTCTCGATCGGCGCCCCGCTTTTCGAACTTGCGGAAGTATTCCTGGTAAGCCAGGACCCGCCCCAGATATTGAATCAGGTCGGGTCCGGAAATCTCCCGCCCGGAACTGAGCTTTAACACCTTTTTATTAACCCCCCGCTGGAGCAGGAAATTTTGAAAGGCCGCCTCATCCTTGAGGTAAATTTTTTCGTTGCCCCGGGTGAGACGATATAACGGCGGTTGGGCAATGTAAAGGTGGTCCTGTTTGATCAGTTCCTCCATGCGGCGATAAAAAAAGGTGAGCAATAATGTGCGAATATGGGAGCCATCCACATCGGCGTCAGTCATGATGATGATGCGATGATAACGCAAGCGCTCCAGACCGTCTTGCTCTTTATCCACACCGACCCCCAAAGCGGTGATCAGGGTGCGGATCTCCTGACTTTGCAGCATTTTATCATCGCGGGCCTTTTCGACGTTCAGGATCTTGCCTTTGAGGGGCAAGATGGCCTGAAAGCGCCGGTCCCGGGCCTGCTTGGCCGAGCCCCCGGCGGAGTCGCCCTCGACAATGTATAGCTCCCGTCGGGCCGGATCCCGTTCCTGGCAGTCGGCCAATTTGCCGGGCAGAGTCAATTCTCCCAGGCCGCCTTTTTTGCGGGCCAGTTCCTTGGCGCGGCGGGCGGCTTCCCGGGCCCGGGCCGCGTCCACCACCTTGGCCAGGATGCGGTGGGCCACCCCCGGATTTTCTTCCAGGTAGCTGGACAGCTTTTCATAGACCAGAGTTTCCAGCACCCCCTTGATCTCACTGTTGCCCAGCTTGGTTTTGGTCTGACCCTCGAACTGCGGGTTGGGGAGCTTGACACTGATCACCCCGGTCAACCCCTCGCGTACATCGTCGCCGTTCAGATGTTCTTTGAGGTTCTTGGGAATATCGCTGCTAGCCGCATACTGGTTGATGCTCCGGGTCAGGCCGGCCTTAAAACCGCTCAGATGGCTGCCGCCCTCATGGGTATTGATATTATTGGCATAGGTAAAAATCTGTTCGTTATAGGTATCATTATATTGCAGGGCGATCTCAATACTGATGTCCTGGCGCTCTCCGGCCAGATAAACCGGTTCATCATGAATCGGTGTCTTATTGCGGTTTAAATAAGTTACAAAGGACTGAATGCCGCCCTCATAATAAAATTCATTCTTACGGGGCTGGCGCTCGTCCTCCAGGTTGATCCGCACCCCGCGATTGAGGAAAGACAGCTCCCGCAGGCGCTTGGCCAGGGTATCATAATTAAAAATCGGCTCCGCGAAGATCTCGGCATCGGGTTTGAAGGTAATCTTGGTGCCCCAACGTTTGGTTTCGCCGGTGACTTCCAGGGAGCTGACGGTAAATCCCCGTTCATAACGCTGGTGATAGACCTTGCCGTCACGGCGAATTTCCACTTCCAGATATTCGGCCAAGGCATTGACCACCGACACCCCGACCCCGTGCAGACCCCCAGAGACTTTGTAGGTTTTATGATCAAACTTGCCCCCGGCATGGAGTTTAGTCATCACCACTTCCACCGCCGGCAGGTTTTCGGTCTGATGCAGATCAACCGGGATGCCCCGGCCATTATCTTCTACCGTAACGCTATTGTCGGAGTGAATTTTGACCTGAATGTGGTTACAGTAACCGGCCAGGGCCTCATCGATACTGTTATCCACCACCTCATAGACCAGGTGGTGTAATCCTTCCGGCCCGGTGTTGCCAATATACATGGCCGGACGTTGCCGGACCGCTTCCAGACCACCCAGAACACGGATTTTATCGGCCCCATAGTCGTTGCCGTGGTCCGAAATCTCGGTTTCACAGGTTAAAAGACTCTGAGTTAGCTCACCTTTGATGTTTACATCCACCATTTGTCCCGTTCGGTTAAAGTTAAAGACTCATAGGCATAACGATGCATAAATAATCGGGTTCGTTTTCTCCCTGTAAACGGCAGGGCTTGTCTTTTTGATTGATATCCATTACCACCCGCTCGCTGCTCATGACCCCCAAAGGTTCCAGGAGATAGCGCGCATTAAAGCCGATTTCCAAGGGCAACTCGCCCGGCGCTTCGGTCGCCCCCTGGGAGGGAGCCACCGCTAGCGGCAGTCGCTCGCGCCCTTCGCCGACCTCAGGATTGACATACTGGATTTCCAGGATGTCGGGATTAAATTTTAGGATCACCCCTTTAAACCGGTCGGTGGACAGTTGGGAAAGTCTTTTTAAGGCCTCGAAAAACTCCCGCCGCGGCAAGATGAATTGAACGCCAAAATTTGCGGGGATAATGCGACGGTAGTCCGGAAATTTCTTCTCTAACAACCGGATAAACAAAAATTTGTTATCCAGCTGTAAGGTCAGGTTTTTGCGATCAAGTCCTATGGAACACTCTTCCCCGTCGGCCAATAACCGTTGGATCTCGGCTACGCCTTTGCGAGGAATAATAATGCCATCGTCAAAGCCAAACTGGTCTGCGCCTGGAACCACTCGATCGATCAGCGATAAACGATGCCCATCGGTCGAAACCATCCTAATTTTTATTATATCATTTTCGGCAATTTTTTCCACATAAACTCCCGAGAGATGATATTGTAAATCATCGCTGGACACCGAAAAACTGGTTTTTTCGATCATCTCTCGTAACAACTGGGATTTACAGGTTACCATTTCCAGCTCAGCGCCGGTGGGCAGCGGCGGAAACTGTTCAGCCGCTAAACCCATCAACTGATAGCGGGCTTCACATACCTGAATAATCAGGTTGGCATTATCGGTATCTTGGAGATCAATTGTGCCTGGAGGCAATTCTCTGATAATATTAAAAAAACTGACGGCTGGAATCGTTAGTTTACCTTCCTCCTGGATCTGGGCCGGATAAAAGCCTCTGAAACTGACTTCCAAATCGGTAGCGGAAATGTTTACCTGATCGTCCTTGGCTTCCAATAAAAAATTACCCAGAATCGGCATGGTTCCGCGCCGGTCAATCACCCCTTGAGTCCGGGTTACTCCTTGGAGTAATATATCCCGGTCAATCTGTACTTTCATGATTATCCTCTAATAGTTTTATTTCTTAATTTAAATTTAATTAACTTCATAAGGTTGCTAGCTTATGTCGACAACTTATTTAAGTTGTCGATTTAATTTATATAGTTATCAACAAAGAGAAATTTAGTTTTCAACCTGAGCAATTAATTGTGAACAGCTTCCGGCCTGTCTTCAAGCTCTGATGTCGGTAATCCGGTAAGCTACTGTTTTGCAAAATTAAGTTATCGACACCTGGGTTAGGGAAAATTTTTTGCCCCACACCTCAATTTTGTTCAGTTAAACGCCTTGTTGGGACAGGGTCTCTCCGGCATTTTTTTTTTGAACTCCCTTATTATATTAGGCAGGAAGCCCCCGCCCCTGCGGAAAAGTGAAATCTCAGGCTTTAAGTGAACTGTATTGCCCATAACTCCCACTTCATTAGCTTTAAAGGATAAGGTTGGAGGAAGAGAACCGACTGAATAATAGAGTTTTCTCTTTTCTGTTGAAATGCTTATTCTAAGCAATGTGTTAAGTAATGAGTTTGTTGCATTTGAATAAGAACTTGTTATAAAACCCGACACCTGGATGGTCGAGGCGCAGTTTATTACGCCCCGACGAAGTAAAAAATTGCCTGTTCAGTATTTAAACACCGCACCCTTGCTGCCCGAAGTTACCAACTGGCTGTAACGGTAGGCGTAACCCTGCTTGATCTTGGGTTCCGGCGGCGTCCACTGGGCCCGGCGCTGGGCCAGCTCCGCGTCGCTGACTTTCAGGGTCAGGGTCTTTTGGGGGATATCGATGGCGATTAAATCTCCCTCCTGCACCAGGGCCAGCGGTCCGCCCTCTGCGGCCTCGGGGGAAATATGGCCGATGGCGGCCCCCCGGGTGCCCCCGCTAAAACGGCCATCGGTTAACAGGGCGACCTCTTTATCCAGCCCCATGCCGGCGATGGCTGCGGTGGGGGTCAGCATCTCCTGCATTCCCGGCCCGCCTTTGGGCCCTTCGTAGCGAATAACGACGATATCGCCGGGTCTAATCTTACCACCCAAAATAGCTGCCCCGGCTGCTTCTTCGGAGTCGAACACCCGGGCCCGGCCTTCATTGACCAGCATCTGGGGATCGACCGCCGACTGTTTGACGACCGCGCCCTCCGGGGCCAGATTGCCGGTAAGGATGGCGATCCCGCCTTCCTGATGGTAAGGATTACTGATGGGCCGGATAACCTCCGGATCCAAAACCTGGGCGTCAGCCAGGTTATCTTTGACGCTGTGACCGCTGACGGTCAAAGGTTCGGGCCAGAGCCGCCCTGCCTCTAACAGTTGGCGCATCACCGCCGGAATACCACCGGCCCGGTCCAGGTCTTCGAGATGATGACTGCCGGCCGGACTGAGACTGCACAGATGGGGAGTTTTGGCGCTGATTTCATTAAACTGGCTCAAGGGCAGGTCGACCTGGGCTTCGTGGGCCAGGGCCAGGACGTGGAGCACGGTATTGGTCGAACAACCTAAGGCCATATCCACCGCCACGGCGTTTTGAAAGGCTTGCAGAGTGGCAATCTGACGCGGCAACAGTTGCCGGTCAACCAGTGCCATAATTTGTTGTCCGGCCTGTTTGGCCAACCGATAGCGGGCCGCGGCAATGGCTGGAATGGTGCCGTTGCCCGGCAGGGCTAACCCCAGGGCCTCGCTCAAACAATTCATCGAATTGGCGGTAAACATCCCGGAACAGGAGCCGCACCCTGGGCAACCGGCGTCTTCCAGTTCCATCAGTTCGGCTTCACCGATTTTTCCGGCCTTAACTGCACCTACCCCCTCGAACACCGAGATCAGATCTACGCTCCGGCCTTTTAGGTGTCCGGCTAGCATCGGACCGCCACTGACGATGATCGCCGGGATATTGAGGCGGAGAGCGGCCATCATCATACCGGGGACGATTTTATCGCAGTTGGTGACCAGCACCAGGCCGTCGAAGGGGTGGGCCATGGCCATGACCTCCACGGAATCGGCAATCAACTCCCGCGAGGCCAGCGAATATTTCATGCCCTGGTGGTTCATGGCAATGCCGTCACAGACGCCGATCACCCCGAACTCGATGGGCGTACCACCTGCCATCCGGATCCCGGCCTTGACCGCCGCGCCGATTTTATCGAGGTAGATATGGCCAGGAATAATCTCGTTTTTGGCGTTGGCGACGCCAATGAGGGGACGGGCCAGTTCCGCGTTGGTGTACCCCATGGCCTTGAACAAAGATCGATGGGGAGATTTTTCTAACCCCGTTTTCATTAGATCACTGCGCATTTCGGGTTCCTTTCCGGTCGATTAACGGCTCGACGCCGGACGCGGCGGGATAGGCCTTTTCCGGCTCTGGAGCGCGCTTGACAAATTCCACCTGGACCTCTCCCCAGGGCATGCCCTCTTTGCCCTCGAGCACCAGTTGCAGGTTGAATTGTTTTTCCAGTGTTGATAACTGCTGGCGTTTTTTGTTGAGCAAGTAATGGGCTACCTGTTGGGGGAGTACGGCCCGGACCTCTTGTAGATCCTTTTTGGCAATATCGTGAGCAATCTTCCTTAAAAAGCTGAGGCCACTGGCTTCCGGTGATTTGACCATCCCCAAGCCCTGGCAGAAGGGGCAGGGGCCGTAAGTGGAAAATTGGACCGTTGGCCGCAAACGTTGTCGGGATAATTCCAGCAGGCCAAACTTCGATATCTGTCCGACGGTTACCCGGGCCTTATCCTTTTTCAGGGCCTGCCTGAGGACCTTTTCCACTTCTTTGCGATGCTTGCGATCCTTCATATCGATAAAGTCGATGACGATCAGCCCGCCTAGGTCTCGCAGGCGCAGTTGCCGGGCAATTTCGCCCGCGGCCTCGACGTTGGTTTTGAACGCGGTTTCTTCCAGGTTCTGAGGTTGTAAACAGCGGCCGGAATTAACGTCTATGGCAACCAGGGCCTCGGTCGGATTGATGACGATGCTCCCCCCCGAGGCCAGCGGTACCTGGTTATGGTAAATCTGTTCGATCTGGGTTTCGATATGATAGTTTTCAAACAGGGGGCGATTGCCCTTATAAAGTTTTAGCACCCGGGACTGCTTGGGAGCGATGACCTTGAAAAAGTCTTTGATCTGCCGGTAAATTTCCGGGTCATCAATGAGAATCTCTTTAATGTCGGAGGTGTAATAATCTCGAATGGTGCGGATCACCAGCTCTAATTCTTTATAAACCAGACAAGGGGCCTCACAGCTTTGGGCCGACTTTTTGATTTCTTCCCAGATATGAATCAGATAGTTAAAATCTTTGGTGAGCTCGCGTTTTTTGCCGCTGGCACTGGCGGTGCGTACGATCAGGCCGATTTCTGGGGGTAATGACAGTTCTTGAATGATCTCCCGCAGACGCTGGCGTGGTTCTTCCCCTTCGATCTTGCGGGAGATGCCGATCTGGTTCTGGCCCGGCAGCAATACCAGGTAACGGCCGGGCAGGGAAATATAAGTGGTTAAATAGGCGCCTTTGCTACCGGTTTCCTCCTTGGCCACCTGCACCAGTAGTTCCTGTCCCCGTTTAATCACCGCCTGGATGCGGGGTCGGCTGCCCTCGGGCACCTCTTCCTGGAAATATTCCGGATGAATTTCGGAAATCGGCAGAAAACCTTGCCGTTCGGCCCCGTACTGGACAAACGCGGCTTGCAGGCTGGGTTCGATATTGGCAATAATACCTTTATAGATATTGCCCTTGTTCTGGGCCCGGCTGGCCATCTCCAGGGCAAAATCTTCCAGTCGGCGATTTTCGACAATGGCGACCCTGATCTCCTCGGGATCGCCGGCGTTGATCAGCAACTTGGATAAGGCGCTCATTGACTTGCACTCCGCCGCGCCACAAATTCCTTAAATCCCGGCTGCCGATCCTGAGCGGCCAGACGATTGATGGCTAAGGGAAGCGTCGCTGGCGACTTCAAATTTTGGATGGGGCGTAGAACCTGACGCCGAATAAAGGCGGTAGGCACCAAAAAGTTTATATCTCCCTGCACCGGTTGAAAATAAAGGTAACCGTCCTTGACGGCGATGGGCATGGGCAAACCATGCTCCTTGACCTGTTTCCAGGCGGCGTAAGGCCTGGGGTAGTGATTAAAATTACGATTCAAAAAACGAATTTCCTCATTTTTTAGTTGGCCTAGTTGAAAGCTCTCGATCATCACGTCGCGGCCCAGATTCCGATCCCAGGCGGCCATGCCGCCTTTCTGAGGTTTGATCGGATTGTTGGCTACCACCTCCATGACCATACGATATCCCTGATCGGCCAGTTCCAACACCAGGGCCAGATGGGGGTAATCCAAGGCTGCGGTTAAATATTCCAGGTCCTCGATATTATACGAGATTTTGTCAGCAAAGCCTTGAAGCCAATCGCCGACCGCGGCGCTCGGCAAACGATTTCTCTGGCCATGTGAGACGGGCGACACCCAAAAAATTTCCTGGTCCATGGTCTGTTGCATCACCATCTGACCGTGGTTGTGCAAGCGCCGGGGACTGTTCGGGTCATAAATAAAATTTCCGTCTTGCAGGCTTAAGCCATGGTAACTTTTCTGCGCCAGGAAAAAGACCTGTTCCGGTCGAAAGCCAAAGAAGCGCCAGCGATAAAAGTCCCGCAAGACCTGGAAGAACATCTCTTCCCCGACGATCACCAGCATATGCTGGCGCTGCAGCACCAGGTGCGGGTCTTCCCCCAATTCCCGCGCCAATTTTTCCAGTTCGAAGGCCAGTTGCAGCATATGGCGGGTCCCCAAGGCCAGGGGCAGTAGACTTTCCGGGGGGTATTCCAGCCGGGAGTGGACCTCTGAGGGAGTAATTTCCTTCCCGGCTTCCTGGCTCATCAGCCGGGCGATTTTTGCTACGGTTAAATCCCGAGCCGGGTTGATTAGATATTTGGCCCCCAACATCAGCCGGGTGCCTTCGCCCGCCGCGGCATGTTCAAACAGAATCTGACCCTGAGCTACCGCCTCCCGGGCCCGGTCCCGGCAGTGGGTCGAGTCCTGGTGTTCATCATGCTCCAAAATCTGGTGCGGGTCTTCTAGATCACCGAGGTGCGGATAAAGATTAAACTCGTTTTCCTGGGATCGAATTTCGGCGATCGATCTCGCCCCGTTTAGCCGCTGTTGGGCGATCTCCACACAGGAAGAAATATAATGTTGATGAGAACGTAAATCTACTCTTGGGGGTGTGCCCGCAGTCATTTCTAACCTGCATGAATTAATTAATGATTCTGAAGAGATATATTTTACATTTACCATTTTTGGGGGTTCCCTGTCAAGGATAGATCACTAACTCACTAATCTTTAGCGGTGGTATTAATTGATCGGCCGGCGGTGCAACTCCGCTTCCGCCGGACGCAGGTAAAAAGGGGCAAGTTGATCGAGAAAGCAGGGCTGTTCGTGTTCCAGCCGAAAAAGCCCCAGCCGGCCCAAAGCGCTGGCCCGCAAGTGTCGTAATTCAGGCGGTGCCAAAACCGCGTGGCGGCCGAGCCGGGATTGCCACCAGGGGCCATAACGCTCCAGCCCCGGGCCGGTCAGGATGGTTGGGCCGGTTATGCGGTCGGCCAGCGCCGCCGGCGTGACCAGGAGATAGTCGCCCAAAATTTCCGGAAATCCCTGCTTGCATCGATAAAAGGCGGCATAAACCTCATTTTTCTTGGCATCCAGTACCGGGCAAATGGGGAATGGAGTGAAAGGGAAATTGGCCGCCAGGGTCTCCAGGGTGGGAATGGCCACTACCGGACAGTCCAGCCCCAAGGCCAGGCCTTTGGCGGTGGACATACCAATGCGCAGACCGGTATAATTCCCTGGCCCCGAGCTGACGATTACCGCCTTGATTTCGGTGGGCTGCCGCTGGATATCCAGAAACAGGCGGTCGATGCCGGGGAGCAGACGATTTAAATAAGAAGCCGGACTTTCCAAGGTGTATTCGGCCAGCAGGCGCTCACCCTGAAGCAGGGCCAGGCTCCCCCGGACACTGGCGGTGTCGATGGCTAAAACCAAGTCTTTCAAGATGGTTTAATTCTAACTTATTATTATCCTAAATCATACTATAATTGTGCAATGATGCGGTCCAGATTAATAAAAAAAAGGGCGAACCGGCCTGTCGCCCTAACGAGCCTGGATTAGCAGGTGGCCGCCTTCAACCGGTCGCGGCGGGCTTCGATGTCGCAAACCATGACGATCATATCGGCATTGCGGCCATAGTGGTCTTTGACCAGGTCTTCAAAGACGGCCTTGACGCCAAACCCGGCCCGCTTGAAGGCATTGAGGGCCGCGGGGGAGTTAAAATAGATTTCGGCAAACAGCTTTTCTAAACCGAATTCCCAGGCCAGTTCCGCTATTTCATTAATCAACAAGGTACCCAGGCCCTTATTTTGAAAATCTTTGGCCACCACGACGCGGACGTTCCCCAGGTGGCGTTTCCACCCGGTTTTGCGCATATGCAGGGTGGCGTCGCCAACGATTTTGCCGTCCACCTCGGCTAGCAAGGGAAAGACTTTGTGATAATCGATATTGTTGACCCAGTGCTCGATCACCTCGGGATTGCGCACGTCACTGCGTAGATATAAGCTGTCTTCGTCGGTCACCCGGGCAAAAAAATCAATCAACTTTTCCCGGTCATCCTTATTCATGGGACGTAAAGTCACCTGGGTGCCGTCTTTGAGAACGCCTTGTTTCCGAAACCCTACCATTGCCATCCTCCTTCCGCCGACCTAAGCTTGATGCGCCGCTAGATCCCTTGAGCCAGACGTTCCGCCAGATAGGGATGTAATTTGGCTGCCAAAATCTTCCGCTGGGTTTGCTGGATATCATAAGGCACCAGTTTAAACTGGATGGAATAATCCTGGGTATCAAATACCGCATAGGACGCGGCCGGATTATGATTGCGGGGTTGCCCGACGCTGCCCGGATTGATCAGGTAATGGCATTCCCGGTCTAAGTAAATTTTGCCAGGTTGGAGCGGTTGCAGCGTGACTTTGCCCCGGGCATCCCGATACCACAAGGCGCGCTTATGGGTATGACCGAAAAAGCAGATCTGAATCGGATTTAATTGCCGACGCAGCAGATTGAGGACGCGGCGGCTCTGAAACAGATAGGCAATATAAGTATCGGCACAGGTCGGGGTGCCATGACAGGCCAGATAGCGTTTCTCGAGTACTTGATTGAGCGGTAGGTTACTGAGGAAATTCAGGTGATCGGCTTCTATCTGGTCAATGGACCACATAACCGCCTGGTAAGCAATAATATTAAAGTCCTGGGCCTTATCCGGGTTGCTTACGGCCTGATCATGGTTGCCGACGACGCTCAGAATATCCCCCCGAGCTCGAATCAGCTCCAGACATTCGTTAGGATTGGCATTATAACCTACCAGGTCGCCCAGATTGATGATTAAATCAACCCCCTCTTGATCAATCACCTTTAGGACTTGCTCTAGAGCCTCGAGATTGGCGTGGATATCTGAGATGAGGGCGATTTTCATCGCGGTTCCTTGATTTTAGGGAAAAGGTTGCCCACCCGGACGCATATTTCTAAATTTAAATTATATCAGGTCTAGGAATTTTGGCAATCCGCCTCAGGCCGGAACCAACCCGTCGATCTTGGCCTGCGGTCCTTGACTTTTATCCCTTTCTTATATAAGTTTGCCGACAACTGGAGATCGGATTCAACACATGGAAGTTGGTCATATTATTGAATTTTTTGAAGAAAGAAGGATTTACTGCGGCTTCTGTTTAGAGGACCGCGGGGACCGCGTGCGCTTACTGACCGAGAATAATCGGGAAATGACCCTAACCCGGCAACGGCTTATCCATTCCGCGCCCAGCTCTTTATCTCCGCAAGTGCCCCGGCAACAACTGTTGGAGTATTTAAAGACCGTGGCCCAACGTCGCGAGGCCTTAAAACAGGAGATTCGCCTCGAAGAGTTGTGGGAGTTAATAGTCGATGATCAGGAAACGTTCACGGTGACGCAGTTAGCCGAAACTTGGTTTGGTCGGGCAGTCACTCCGGATCAGGTGGCGGCCCTGGGTCGGGCTCTCTATGAAGACCGATGTTTTTTTAAATATAAGGGGGGCCTCTGGACCCCGCATGCCGTCGAAACTGTAGAAAAGTTGCGGGAGAAACACCGTCGCGAGCAGGAACGCCAACAGGAATTGCAAACCGCTGCGGCCTGGCTCAAGGCGGCCTGGGAAGGCCGGGAAATAACCGACCCAGTGTGGCGGGAACGTCTGATCGAGGTGCTCAAGAATATGGCGATTTTTGGCCCTGAGGCTTCTCAATACGCCCTGGGTAAAGAATATCTGGAGCGGGCCAAGCTCTTTAAACCCGAAACCCCGTTTCAGCTCTTGGTTAATCTGGGGGTCTTCCAGGAAGATGAAAACCTAGACCTCTATCGCCTGGGAATATCACCCGATTTTCCGCCGCCGGCCCAGAGCGCCGCATTAGCCCTCAGTCGCGCCGCAGACTTTACGGATCCTTATGCTAACCGCCGCCTTGACCTTACCGAGGCCGACATTATCACCATTGATGGAGAGCAGACCCGGGATTTTGATGACGCCTTGAATTTGCAGCGCGTCCCTGGCGGATGGCGGTTGGGGGTTCATATCGCTGATGTCTCTGCCTATGTCCGACCGGGAGAGGTGTTGGATGGCCTGGCGCAGGAGCGCGGCACCTCGATCTATTTGCCCGATCGACGCATCCCCATGCTGCCGGAAATCTTGTCCGAGCAGACTTTGAGCCTGCTAGCGGCTGAACCTCGACAGACCTTGAGCTTTTTTGCTACCCTGAACGAGGCTGGGGAAGTCATGGAGTGGTCCATCGAGCCCGGGCGGATCAAGGTGCGCCGGCAACTTACTTATCAGCAGGCTGATCAGTTGTTGGCTGAGGATGACACCCTCCAGGCCCTCAAACGCTTGTGCACCCGTCGCCGGGAACGACGTCTGGCCCACGGTGGGATCGATTTGCAAATCCCTGATGTGGTGGTGAGCATCGATTCCGAGGGGCAAATTAGTGTGCAACTGGAGGATAGCGTCACCCCCAGCCGTCAGATGGTCTCCGAGGCCATGGTGCTGGCCAATTGGCTGGCGGCCCAATTTTTGGCGGAACATGGGGTCCCGGCGATCTATCGGTCCCAACCTCCACCCCGGGAAGAGCTGGATCGCCAGGAGCCGCCGACCCTGTTGCAACTCTGGCGCAACCGTCGCCGCTTAAGCCGGGTGGTCCTGGATTTGGAGCCACAGCCGCATTGGGGCTTGGGCCTGCCGGTTTATACCACTATCAGTTCCCCGATCCGGCGATATCTGGATTTAATTATTCACCGGCAGATTCATGCCACCTTAAACGGCCATTTAGCGCCTTATAGCCGGGAACAGTTGGATGGCGTTCTGACCTTGCTAGATCCGGCTTTGCGCCGGGCCGGGCAGCTTAAAACCCGGCGTCTGCGATACTGGCTGTTAAAGTATCTCAGCACCCGGGTGGGGAAAAAGATGCCCGCCTTGGTAACCGAGCGCCTGGCCAACCGCTATCGCTTGCTGCTGAGCGAGATCTTATTGGAAGTGGAGCTTCCTGCCCCC
>MUKC01000096.1 GCA_002049795.1 Desulfobacca sp. 4484_104
AAATCAAAAGATTAAAGCCCGCCCGTTGAGATGCCAAATTTGCTCGAAAAATTAGATCGCCAATCTTTGAACCGCATTTCGGGAGAGACTTTTTAACAGGCTTTTATAATCGTATTATTGTTATAAAACAAATCAATTTTCCAAACCCAGAAGCTCCCTGGTTTAAAGCCAAAAAAGCACGGCATACAGATCACGTTCAGCGTTCAGGATTGAATGCTGGAGGGGTATGGGTAGTTTTTCCGAAAACTCGCCGTTAAATGGGCCGTTTTAACGAATCATAGGAATTATGGTTGACTCCAATCATATATCTCCACTAATATCTTTCGCACCAAGGGCGAGGCCCAGGCCGCCGAAGCCCGAGAAAAAGAACGGTTGCGCCAGTCCCGGACCCTCATAACGTTTGGGGAAGCCGGAAATAAAAGGCTGGATTACCTGAAAGCTTTCCGCACTCACGCACATTATCGTGATAATCAGGCCATGCTCCGGCGTTTTTCTGATTGGGCATCCCTACCCCTCGAAGCCATTACCCCGGAGATGGTCAGAAGCCGTTTAATCGAACTGTCCCAGGAACTTGGTAACCACAATGCTAACCGTCATCATTGCGCCCTGACCGCCGTTTTCAGCCAAGCCCTTAAAGACGGCTTTATCAATCGCAATCCCTGTTATGGCCTTCCCAAATTCCCCGTAGAGAAAACTATCAAATATATCCCTCCGCGGGAACATATCTCTCAAGTGCTATTAAGCGTTAACGCCCTGGACCGGGCCTATCTGACGGTTATCTGGCTCACTGGTGCTCGGGTTCGAGAGATCAATCGATTGACCTGGAAAGATGTCGATTTCGATGGGCGGCTTATCAGATTGTGGACCCGCAAAAAGAAAAATGGTAACCGGACCTGCCGGCAGGTTCCCATGGTGTCGGAAGTCGAGCGGGCCCTTAAATATGCCTGGGAACAGCGGGATAAAAACAGCCCTTACGTTTTCACTAACCCCAAGACAGGAAAAGCTTACGACTACCGAGACAAGTTTATAGCTACGGCCTGCAAGCGCCTGGGCATCCCTAAGATCAACTATCACGACTTTTGCCACCACACAGCATCCACCCTAGCCCAGAAGGGCGCTTCACTGACTGACATTCAGAAGATTCTTGGCCATGAGCGCGCCACGACAACCGACCACTACTTGCAATCTCTGGGAGAATCGGTTCGCCGAGCAATGGGATTGCTGGAGCAAGATACGACTGAAAGCACGACTAAAGAAAAAGAGGCGGTTGAGCATAAAAGCTAACCGCCTCATATTTTGTAACTTTTGGCGCGCCCAGAGAGATTCGAACTCCCGACACACGGATTCGTAGTCCGTTGCTCTGTCCAGCTGAGCTATGGGCGCGATTTTTGTTTCTGCTACGAAAATTCTAATAATTAAATATAAATCAATAAAAATAAAAAATCAATGGATCTTGCCATATATTGCTCAATGGATGGCAGCCTGAAAATTTTCTAATAGATGCTATGAGTTGCCTAGCGCTCCATGGGGCGGATGCCGTTGAAACACTTCAGGCACAGGTCGGTTTGGGGGATGCCCAGGGCGGCGACAAAGGCGTCGAGGCTGTTGTATTTGACCGAATCGGCCCCGATCTGCTCGGCTACCCAGGTTTCTAAGGCCTGGAGTTGCGCCATGGAGTTGATATCCCCATGCTTTAAATAGCGCCGTGCCATTAATTCATCGTAACTGCGGGTTGCAATCCCGAAGTCACACGGATACATCAAAGGCGGACAGGACACCCGGACGTGCACGGCTCTGGCTCCAGCCTTCTTGAGATCTCGAACTTTATACATAATCTGGGTGCCGCGCACAATGGAATCATCGCACAAGACAATGCGCTGGCCTTTAATGGAACGAGCCAGGATGGACAATTTGCGTTTGGCCATCTCTTCCCGAGCTATCTGGGTCGATTGGGTATAACTCCGATCGGCGTAACGATTGTATAAAAAAACCTCTTGATAGTTAATCTTAGAGTGTTGGTGGTAGCCAATAGCATGGCCGACGCCGGACATAGGCACCGGAGCCACCAGGTCAGCTTCTAAGCCGCCGTCGGCGGCGTCGCGTTGGGCCAATCGGGCCCCTAGATTGTTCCGGACTTCCTGGACGTAGACCCCTTCGATAATGGAATCTATACTGGCGGTGTAGGCCCATTCAAAAGCGCAATGCGCCCGGCGGGGAGAGGGCAGTTGTTTCAGTGTGGAAAATCCCTGATCATTGATCAGGACGATCTCTCCGGGTCGCAGGTCCCGCACCACCTCGAGGTCCAGATTGTGGAGGGCCCGGGACTCGGAACTGACCACATATTTATCCGGGCCTTGGCCCAGGATCAGGGGGCGGAAACCATATACATCGCGGGTGGCATAGATCCCAGAGCCGGTTAAGACCACCAGGGAATAGGCGCCTTTGATTTTATCGGCCAGGGCCGAAATACCGGCTACGACATCGCCGGCTTCCATGATAATTTTGGCTATGATCTCAACGTCATAACGCTGAGTAAAGGCCTTTCCCCGGGCCATCATTTCCTTAATCAGATCATCGGCATTGATAATATTGCCGCTGAAGGCCACGGCAATTTCTCCCAGGCTCCACTGCCAGCGGGTTGGCTGACGCTCTTTGAGACTGACATGGCCGATCCCACAATTGCCCTGTAAATAATCCAGGTCTTGATCGCTAAATGTGCTTAGCACCTTGCCATAATGAGTAACCTGATAGATCCGATCCTTAAAGGTGGAAATACCACAATATTCTTGGCCGCGATGTTGCAGCAGGTCAATGCCCTGAAAGATCTCATGGACACAGGGGGTGCGAGAATACATCCCAAAGACCCCGCAGTTATCCTTAAATGACTTCATAAAGTTTCCTTCGTTACATAAACGTTAAGTTTAGCACGCCTGAGGCCCGTAAATTCTATTTCCCTAGTTACTTGATATCCGCATGATAGCTTTGCAGGGAGCGGACCTGGCCGTGCCCCTGGTGGCAGGCCGAGATGCCTTGAGCCGCAGCCAGCGCCCCAGCCAGAGTGGTAATATAGGGAATGCGATATTTGATAGCATTTTTGCGTATATAGGAGTCGTCATATTTACTCAGCTTTCCGCTGGGGGTATTGATGATCAGGTCGATCTCTTTACTTTTAATGCCATCGACAATATGGGGGCGGCCTTCATGTACCTTAAGTACGGGCTCTGACGGAATACCCTGCTCGGTTAAGAACTTATGCGTGCCTTCGGTGGCCTTGATCTTAAAGCCCAACTGGTCAAATCGCCGGGCTACCTCCAAAACCGCGGGCCGGTCGGTTTCACAAACGGTTATCAATACCGTGCCTGCGGAGGGCGGCACAGGTTGGGCAGCCTCTTGGGCCTTGAAAAAGGCCAGGCCAAAGGAGTTGGCCAGTCCCAGGACCTCGCCGGTAGAGCGCATCTCCGGTCCCAGGAGGGGATCTACTTCTGGGAACATATTAAACGGAAACACTGCCTCCTTAACGCCGTAGTGGGGGACGGATTTGGGCTTAATATTGAGGTCAGCGAGCTTATGGCCCAACATCAACTGGGTGGCAATCCTAGCCATAGGGATGTTGCAGACCTTGGAGACCAGGGGCACGGTGCGGGAGGCCCGGGGATTGGCCTCGAGGATAAATACTGTATCCTCGGCAATGGCATACTGGATATTCATCAACCCCACTACGCCCAGCTCCACTCCAATGCGGCGGGTGTAATCATAGATAGTTTCCAAGTGCTTGGTGGGAATACTGATGGGCGGGATGACGCAGGCCGAGTCGCCGGAGTGGACCCCGGCCCGTTCAATGTGCTCCATGACCGCCGGCACAAAGGCATCGCCGCCGTCGGCAATGGCGTCGGCCTCGGCTTCAATGGCATTTTCCAGAAACTTGTCAATCAGGATGGGCCGCTCCGGGCTGACTTCGACTGCGGCGTGGACATAACGTTTAAGCATCTGTTCATCGTGGATGACTTCCATGGCGCGGCCGCCCAGCACATAGGAAGGTCTGACCATAAGCGGATAACCGATGCGGTCCGCGACCTTTAAGGCTTGGTCCAGGTTGTAGGCCATGCCTGACTCCGGATGGGGAATACCCAGCTTACGCATCATCTGCCGGAAGCGGTCGCGATCTTCGGCCAGGTCAATGACATCAGGGGTGGTGCCGATGATCTTGACTCCGGCCGCGGCCAGTTGGCTGGCAATATTTAGCGGCGTCTGGCCCCCGAATTGGACGATCACCCCTTCCGGGCGCTCTTTTTCGTAGATGCTTAAGACATCCTCCACCGTGAGTGGTTCAAAGTAAAGCTTGTCCGAGGTGTCGTAATCAGTGGACACGGTTTCCGGGTTACAGTTGACCATGATGGACTCAAAACCCTCATCCCGGATGGCAAAGGCGGCATGGACGCAACAGTAATCGAACTCGATCCCCTGACCGATGCGGTTGGGGCCGCCGCCCAGCACCATGATCTTGCGCCTGGGGCTGGATTCCACCTGATCTGGGGCATTATAGGTGGAAAAATAATAGGCGGCGTTTTCCACCCCGCTGACCGGCACCGGCTCCCAACCCTGCACGACACCCAAGGATTTTCGCCGGTCTCTGATCAGCTCTTCAGACAGACCCAGGAGTTGGGCCAGATAAAGGTCTGAAAAACCGTCTTTTTTGGCCTGCTCTAGCAAAGCACCAGGCAAGTTCTGGCCCTTATACTGCAGGATGATCTCCTCTAATTCTACCAATTCCTGCATCTGTTGAATGAACCAGGGCTTGATGTAAGTCTTTTCATGAAGGGCGTCGATGCTGGCCCCTTGGCGCAGCGCTTCATACATGATAAACTGCCGCTCGCTGGTGGGCTCGGCCAGCAGTTCAAACAGCTCTTCGAGGGGACGGGAGTGGAAATCTTTGGCAAACCCCAGGCCGTGTCTGCCGATTTCCAGGGAGCGGATAGACTTCTGGAAGGCCTCTTTATAGGTCTTGCCGATACTCATGACCTCGCCTACGGCCCGCATCTGGGTGCCCAGTCTATCTTGCGCGCCCTCAAATTTTTCAAAGGCCCAACGGGCAAACTTGACCACCACATAATCGCCGCTGGGGGTGTATCTGTCCAGGGTGCCCTCGCGCCAGTAAGGAATTTCGTCCAGGGTGAGGCCGCCGGCCAGCATGGCCGAGATCAGGGCAATGGGGAAACCGGTAGCTTTGGAGGCCAGGGCCGAAGAGCGCGAGGTGCGGGGATTGATCTCAATCACCACCACCCGGCCGGTTTTGGGGTCATGGGCAAACTGGATATTGGTGCCGCCAATGACGCGGATGGCCTCGACGATGTCATAAGAATATTTTTGCAGACGCTGCTGCAGTTCCGGAGCAATAGTGAGCATCGGCGCGGTGCAGAAGGAATCACCGGTATGGACCCCCATGGCATCCACATTTTCAATAAAACATACGGTGATCATCTGATTTTTGGCATCGCGCACCACCTCAAGTTCTAATTCCTCCCAGCCCAGGACCGATTCTTCCACCAGAATCTGCCCTACCAGACTGGCCGAGATACCCCGGGCGGCAATAAGCCGCAACTCTTCCAAGTTGTAAACCAGGCCCCCTCCGGTGCCGCCCAGTGTATAGGCCGGCCGGATGACCAGCGGATAACCCAGCTCATCGGCGATGCGCTCCGCCTCTTCGACGCTAAACGCGGGTTGACTGCGGGGCAGGTCAATGCCGAGCCGGTTCATGGTGTCCTTGAAGGCGATCCGGTCCTCACCGCGCTGGATGGCATCCGCCTCCACGCCGATGATCTTGACGCCATATTCCTCCAACACCCCGGAGCGCGCCAGTTCGGCCGAGAGATTGAGGGCGGACTGTCCGCCCAGGTTGGGTAATAAGGCATCCGGCCGTTCCTGCTTAATAATTTCAACTATGGTGGGCAGGTTAAGAGGCTCGATATAGGTCTGGTCCGCCATCCCCGGATCGGTCATGATAGTGGCGGGATTGGAGTTGACCAGGACAATTTCATAACCTAGTTTCCTCAGGGCCTTGCAGGCCTGAGTCCCGGAATAGTCGAATTCACAGGCCTGACCGATAACGATCGGCCCGGATCCGATAATCATCACTTTTTTGATATCATCACGTCTGGGCATTAAATGTTTCCTTAGCCTAAGCAAAAGTCTAGAACAGTTAATTACTATAACTGAATTTCAGTCTGGGGGAATATTAGGCAAGTGCTAGGGCGATGTCAAGATCAAAACCGGACCAGGAAAGGCGGGTAAAGACGTCCCCTCG
>MUKC01000097.1 GCA_002049795.1 Desulfobacca sp. 4484_104
CCGGCTCCCTTTGGGGAGTTCTGCAATTTTTCGTGCCATCTGCGGTCCTCCTGTGATTATTTGACACAGGATACCACAGAATTTAGGTTAAGTGAACAGTATTGCGCCTAAAGGCGAAGGTTTATACCCTACTGTTTTGAAATCAAAAGATTAAAGCCCGCCCGTTGCGATGCCAAAATTTGCTCGAAAAATCAGATCGCCAATCTTTGAACCGCATTTCGGGAGAGACTTTTTAACAGGCTTTAATAGTCAGGTTGTCCGGAAGCGATTTCTAAAACCTCGATTCTCATCCCCCGGTTCCCGGCACGGCCGCTTTCACATATGGCAGCTATTCTGGGCAAGCTCAAACTGATGCGGGAGACTGCGGGAGAGGTCGATGAGGTGAGGGTTGATTTTTCTCTGGGCATAATATAAATTTGTTTGACCCTGGAATTAAATAATACAGCCTAAATCGATATTGGCATGTAATTGCTTCGTTTAAATCCCGCCCATGACTAATCCTCCAGCAACCCATGTCCACCTCGTGGGCATTTGTGGGACCGGTATGGCCGCCCTGGCCGGAATCCTCAAGGAACAGGGTTATCAGGTCACCGGTTCGGATGAGCATCCTTACCCCCCGATGAGCACCTTTCTGGAAAACCTGCGGATTCCGGTGCTGGCCGGTTACAGTCCAGACAATCTCCGGCCGCGGCCGGATCTGGCGGTGATCGGCAACGTTATCCGGGCCGAAAATCCCGAGGCCCAGGCGGTGCAGGCCCAGGGCATCCCGCGGCTGTCGATGCCGGAGGCCTTAAACCAGTTTCTGGTGCGCGAGCGCCAGGCCCTGGTAGTCACCGGCACTCATGGCAAGACTACCACGGCCTCGCTGTTGGCCTGGCTGCTTTATGCCGCGGGGCGGGATCCAGGCTTTATGATCGGTGGCCTGGTCAATAATTTTCAGTCCAATTATCGGGTCGGCCAGGGGCCGTTCGTGGTGCTGGAGGGGGATGAATACGATACCGCCTTTTTTGATAAGCGGCCTAAATTCTTACTGTTCCAGCCCCGCTTGGCCATTCTCACCTCGATTGAGTTCGATCACGCCGATATCTATGCTGATCTGGAACAGGTGACCGAGGCCTTTACTGCCTTTGTGACCCAGATGCCGGATAGTGGTGAGTTGGTGTCCTGGGGTGATGCCGCGCTGGTCCGGTCGGTTAGTGCCAAAAGCCCGGTCCCGGTCTGGTTCTATGGCCTAAATTCCGATGCCACCTGGCAGGCCCAGGATTTGGAGCCGCAAGGGGTAGGGATGGACTTTAGCGTCTATCGGGCCGGGAAATTCTGGGAGCGGTTTTATGCGCCCTTAGCGGGTCGCCATAATGTCCGCAACGTTCTGGCGGTGCTGGCCAGCCTGGACGCCCTGGGAATCGATAAAGAGATCCTCAAGAGGGCCCTGCCGGATTTTGCCGGGGTCAAACGCCGTTTGGAAGTGATCGGCGAGGTGGACGGCATTACCGTGGTCGATGACTTTGCCCACCATCCCACCGCGGTGGCGGAGACCTTAAGCGCTGCCCGGGGGCGATTTCCGGGCCGACGTTTGCTGGTCGCCTTCGAGCCCCGGACCAATACCAGTCGCCGCAAGATATTTCAGCAGGCCTATGTCCAGGCCTTTCAGGACGCGGATGTGATTTTGGTCCGCGAACCGCCCGATCTGTGGAAGGTTCCGGACGGCGAGCAATTTTCTTCAGTGCAACTGGCCGCAGACCTTGAGGCCCAGGGGCAACGGGCTTATCACTTTCCCGATACCGATAGTTTGCTGACCGTGCTGCTAAGCGAAGCCGCGTCCGGAGACGTTATCCTGGTGATGTCCAACGGCAGCTTTGATAATCTAATCAACCGCCTGGTTCAAGCTTTAACTGCCAAGGACTAGTTTACCCAACGCCTCAAATCAATAGATGCTGGAAAACCTGTTTGGGCTGACGCCGGGTCATAACCACTTCCCGTCCGGACGGCCCCTCTACAAGCACCGGAATCGAGGTGTCCGCTGGGGCATCGCTGTAACTGGCGCACAGGCTGGCGGCCTGGAGCACCGGCACCCGATGATTAACCTGGGGGATTAGGACCAGGGGAGAGGGAAAATTAGGAACCCGGAGACGGAGGTCGGTAGCCGTGCTGAGGGCGGCGAGGGCCTTATTATCGCGCTGATCGCGGCCGACGATCAGCTTGGCCTGGGCATTGAGGCGAAAATGCCGTCCCCATTTGAGCAGTTCCAAGTCGCGGCGGCTGATTTCGGTCTGATGCTGCAGCAAGTCCCGGAGACGATTGGCAAACCCTTCATTAGTCAATAAACAGCCCCCGGCCGGAGCGGGATAGCGGCTAATGCCATATTGAGCGGCCAAGGCGATCTGCGGCTTGCGACTGCGGCCACTGAGATTCAGGAGTTGGTCCCGGTTCACCCAGCCTGCCAGTTCCGGTCGGGTCGGTTTCAGCAGCCGGGCGCTGAGCGGGCGCAGTAATAACTCCGGGTAGCCCGACTCTCGGGCAATGAGATTAAGCGCCCCTCTATGCTGGCTGAAGGGCCGCTGGCCCAGGACCTCGCCGGTGAACATAAAATCATACCCTGCCGCGCTCATGATCCGTCCGGTCTCTTGGAACATCAGGATATGACAATCGATGCACGGGTTGAGGGTGCGGCCAAAGCCATGGGGCGGCTGGCGCAACAAGGGCAGGAACTGGTCGGTCAGATCCTTGACCAAAAGCGGCAAATCCAGTTCCGCCGCGGCTTCTAAGGCCCGCTCGGCGCCAAAAAACGGGGTGGTCCAGACCAGCCCGGTGACCGCAATCCCCTGCCCTCGCAACCGGGCCACTGCCAACATGCTGTCCAGACCGCCGGAGAATAATCCCAATGCTTTGATGTGCTTCATATCCTTTATCTAAAGTCCAATATGGCCGTACGCCATAGCTCTTACCTCGGCCGCTAGGTATTTATGATATCAAACAGGAATATTTATTATACGAATATTATACGAAATTGCCAGGGCTGAATCGAGCCTCTCCCTGGTTATGACATGAAGCCTCTCGCTAAATCAAGCTCAGGCCAGCTTAGGGTTGCTCATTAAACAATATTGTCATTTTTGCGCTGCCATGAATAGATAGCAAAAACTTGAAAAGCCCCTTGAAGTCAGATAAACTTCAAAGTCTATGAATGATCAGTTATCAGCTTTGGAGCAGGTCTGGGCCGATTATCCCTTTCCGTCGCCCTATATTATAAAGGTTATTGCCCGCGCCGAGACCGAGTCTTTGTCGACCCGGCTACTCGCAGCCGCGGCTCAGGTCTTGGGAGAAATCGACGTTTCCCAGGCTTGTATCGGCCAGAGACGGAGTTCGCAGGGGAAATATCTATCCTTGACCTTCGAATTGACGGTGCATTCGGTGGCGCAGATCAAGGCCCTGTATCAGTCGCTGGGCCGCCAGCCTGGGGTTTTGATGGTTATGTAGACCATTTAACTGTGGGGAAAGATCATGAACCGCCGAGAATTCTTGAAACAAGTCGCGGCCTTAGGGGTATTAGCAGGAGCAGGCCGGATTTTGACCATGCCGGCCGAACTTCTGGCCATGGCCCCAAAGAAGAAGCCGTCTCCGACACTGGCCCGGGCCACTGGCACTAACTACGCCCATTTGGTGGGAGATTCCATCCAGGCTTTGGGCGGGATGAAAAAATTCGTCCACTCTGGAGAAACGGTAGTGGTCAAACCTAACATGGCCTGGGACCAACCCCCGGAGATGGCTGCCAATGTCCACCCCATAGTAGTCCGCAAGGTCGTTGAACTCTGCCTGGAGGCCGGGGCTAAAAAAGTCAAGGTGCTCGACCGCACCTGTCATGACGCCCGCCGTACCTATGTCAACAGTGGCATCAAGGCGGCCGTGGAGGGAATCAAGGACAACCGGGCGGTGGTCGAATTCGTCGATGAACGGCGGTTTGTGGAACTCGACATTGAGGGGGCCAAGGCCTTGAAGCGCTGGTCCTTTTATCAAGATATTTTGGAGGCCGACCGGTTTATCAATATTGCTATCGCCAAGACGCATTCCGAAGCCAAGCTCACCCTGACCATGAAAAACATGATGGGGGCCATCGGGGGCTGGCGGGGGCGCATCCATGTCGGCTTACAGCAGAACATTGCCGATATGAACCTGGTATTGCGGCCGGATCTGCATATCTTGGACGCCACCCGGATTTTAACCCAAAATGGGCCGACGGGCGGCAAACTGGAATATGTCAAGGTCAAAAATCAGGTCATTGCCGGAACCGACCCGGTGGCCCTGGATGCTTACGGCACCACCCTATTCGGCATGCAGCCTCAAGATATTGGTCATATTGTCAAAGCCTATGAATTGGGCCTGGGGGAAATGGACCTCAAAAATATTAAGATGTTGGGAACCTGAAATTTACCATTTTGTCGTAGGGCAGCAAAGTTACGTTGACACCCCTGCCAAGATAAGGATTTAAGCCCGGCCTGGTTCCCGTCTGGGGGCCAGGCTCTTATATTACAGGTATGTCAGATCAAGAGTCTTCTCGAAGTTTAGCCCGCAACTCCCGGCGATGGTGGGTGGTGATACGCCGGGCCAGTCAATTGCTGTTCTTTTTCTTGTTTCTGCTTTTGTTTCTTAAGGCGGAATACGCCGGTCAGGAGGTCCTGGCCTGGCCCGTGGACCTGTTTTTCCGGTTTGACCCGCTGCTCCTGGCGGTTAACCTGCTTACCCGGAGTTCCCTGGTCTATGCCCTGTTATGGTCCCTGGTGTTCGTCGGCCTGACGCTGATCTTCGGTCGGTTTTTTTGTGGCTGGGTCTGTCCTCTGGGCACCACTTTGGACGGCTTCCGACATTTATTGTTCAAAAACCGCACCGATCAAGGCCTAGCGGACCGGTACCGCCGGGTCAAATATTACCTGTTATTTGGGTTGCTGGCCGCGGCCGGATTTTCCGTGAATCTGGCCGGGTTGTTCGATCCCCTCTGTCTGCTCTATCGCAGTATTACCATTGTTCTCTATCCCGCTCTGGGTTACGGTCTGGAGAGCCTCGCCACCCAGGCCTATCGCTGGGGTAAACCCCTCACTTATGTCAGTGAACCATTTTATGTTTTTCTCAAGGCCACCATCTTGCCCTTTAAGCCCCTGGTTTACCTGATGCCCCTATTTACCCTGGGGCTTTTCGTCCTGGTGGTGGGCCTGGAAGCGGTTGATCGGCGTTTTTGGTGTCGGGCCCTCTGCCCCTTGGGGGCGCTTTATGGCCTGCTGGCCCGCTTTGCCGGGCTGCGTCGTCTACCGGTAAAAAGCTGCCCGGACTGCGGCGATTGTCAAGCGCTCTGTAAGATGGGGGCCGTCGCTAGCGAGTCTAATCCGGGTCATCAAGCCGCCGAATGTCAGCTATGTCTCAACTGTCTGGCCCATTGCCCTCATAATCGGGTGAGTTTTGTCTGGGGTAGCAGAGCCAAACGACCGGAGCTGGATCTGGGCCGACGTCAGGTAGTTCTGGCCCTCGGTACCGGCATCGCCCTGGCCCCGTTGCTACGTTTGGGTTCGGTAGCCCGCCGTCCCGGCGAATTTCTTATCCGGCCGCCAGGCGCGGGTGCGGAGGCCGATTTTTTGGCCCGCTGTGTCCGCTGTGGCCAATGCATGAAGGTCTGTCCGACCAACGGGCTACAACCTACTCTTTGGGAAGCCGGGCTGGATGGCTTATATACTCCCCGCTTGGTGCCGCGCCTGGGATATTGTGAATATGCCTGTAATCTCTGCAGCCAGGTCTGTCCGACCAGTGCTATCCCCGCCATGGACCTGGAGGTTAAACAGTCCAGTCCCTTGGGCACCGCCTTTATTGATCCGTCTCGCTGCATCGTCTATACCGAGGGACGCGGCTGCCTGGTCTGCGAGGAGCACTGTCCGGTGGCCCCCAAGGCCATCATCTTCCACGACGGTCAGGTGCGAGACGCCAACGGTCAGCTTAATACCGTAAAATTGCCGGTCGTGGTGGCTGATCGCTGTATCGGCTGTGGGGTCTGTGAAAACAAGTGTCCGGTCGGGGGCGCGGCCGCGATCCGGGTAAAACGCTCCCTGCGAGTAGAATTATGATAGATTTCAGTGGTCAGTGGTCAGTAGTCAGTAGTCAGTAAAAACTAAAACTAAGCTTATCATGAAACGTCATTATCCGGATCAGCCCATTATCGGCGTCGGAGCCATCATTTTTAAAGATGCAACGGTGCTGTTGGTGCGCCGGGGTCAGGAACCGGCCAAGGGTGCTTGGAGTTTGCCGGGCGGGGCCGTGGAAGTCGGAGAGACCCTGGAGGCCGCTCTGGTCCGAGAAGTGATGGAGGAAACCGCCCTGACGGTTGAAGTACTGGGTATTACTGCGGTGTTGGAACGCATCTATCGGGATGGCCAGGGCCAGGTGCCCTATCACTATGTATTGATCGATTATCTCTGCCGCTACCTGTCCGGCTACCCAAATTTTCCTGGGAGGAGTAATATAATTTATGGCAGACGACCTGCCCCTGCTGCAGATCCGTGATTTAGGGATGCGCTTCGGCGGCCTGACGGCCCTGGATAATATCCAGCTTAGCCTGGCGGAGGGGTCTTTATGCGGCCTGATCGGGCCGAATGGGGCAGGTAAAACCACGGTCTTCAACCTGATCAGTGGCTTTCTGCGACCCACCGCGGGACAGATTTTTTTTCAGGGGGCCGAAATCACTCACCTCCCTCCCCACCGCCTGAGCCATTTAGGTATTGGCCGGACTTTCCAGAACATCAGACTTTTTAATAAATTAAGTGTTCTCGATAATGTCCGGGTGGCCTGCCATTGGCGGGCTCAGGCCAGTTTCTGGGAGACCATCGGCCGGTTGCCGCGTTTTATTCGTGAAGAACGCCACTATTTAGAGCATAGTCTGGGTTTGCTTGCCGAGGTCGGGTTGCTGGAATTGGCCCAGGATAAGGCCGGTCAACTGCCGTATGGACACCAACGGCGGTTGGAAATTGCCCGCGCCCTGGCGACTCGGCCGCAACTACTGCTGTTAGATGAACCAGCCGCCGGACTCAACCCCCAGGAAACCGTCGAGTTAATGGAATTTTTGCAAAATCTCCGGGCGCGCCATCAGCTCACCATTTTATTGATTGAACACAACATGAAGTTTGTGATGGGTATCTGTGAAAGGTTAAATGTCCTTGACCATGGCCTGATCATTGCCGAGGGCACTCCCTCAGAGGTGCAGCTTAACCCCTTAGTCCGGCAAGCCTATCTGGGTGGTTGATACCATGGAGACCGGTTGGATAGACCACCTACCCGCCAGGTAAAATCGAAATGATGATCTTGCCACCACATGGCTGTAGATGCTGATACCCAGTTTAGCAAAAGAATAATATCCTGATTTTAGGGACTTGGTTTATCAAGCCCTGAAGGTCGCTGAATTTTTTAACAAGCTTTATTAGAATAACACTGTATATTAGGCGGTATTTTTTGGGCCAGGTATAACGCCAGCCAATATTGTTGGTTTAAAAATTAAGTTTCAAATCGATTCCGGCGAGGATATTTTATGGCCGATCTATGCAGAGCCGGTGTTTTTTCACCGCCGGTTCGAATTTTCGGTGGAACGGCAGGTGGGCGCCGCCTATCAGGCCTTCACGGCCGCCGGCACCGGTGACCTTCCTGGGGCCAGTCTCTTGACCGCTCAAACCCCGCAACTCGAAGACCTTGTGGTGCCGAAAACCTTTTCGTGCCACTTAACCTTTTGTTATCACATTACTATTTTTTTATTGCTGTCGAAGCTGAGTCTAAACAGGAGATTCCCCCCACCTAGCCTTAAATCGAGATCATGCAGTAGCTCTGGCCCAAACCGGCCGTCTGCCTTTTCCTGGGAACGTCATCGCCGGGGTCATTGCTACCCGTACTCCCCCGAAGCATGTGGATACCAATCTGCGCGCCTTCCAACTCGGCCAGGAAGCCATCGCCCAGTAGGTTCAACCGCCCAAGCTCAAAACAGCCCACGCTCGGATACACTTCTGCTGGGCGCGAATAATTGGCTCCAGTGAATTAATTTTACAACATAGCAAAAAACCTGGCAGAAAAACGGCTGCATACCAGCCGAGGATGTTTAGGATCCCTGGTAAAAGCATAATGATTGTGAGTCCTTAACTAGATTTATACCCTTGCCCGGCATGGCACACAGGTTGCTAAAAATAAAATTGTCTTACTCAA
>MUKC01000098.1 GCA_002049795.1 Desulfobacca sp. 4484_104
CTGCCACCCGTTGAGCGCGGCCAACAAGCTGATTCTGGCCCCGGGTCTGCTGACCGGGACGGCGGCGGCCAACTCCGGGCGCATCTCGGTAGGCGGCAAATCCCGCTCGCCGGGACGCGCCAGATTGATGATCAGGGCCAGGGTGATCTCCAAGCTGAGGCACCTGAAGCGGGAAAACCAGCGGTGGTCTCATAATGAGGCAATAGTTGCTCTATCGTGGAGAAAACGTTGGATAAATTCGGGCAGAAAAAAAAATTGGCAGAATTTTCATTTGCTGCCGCAAGTGGCATGCTATTTTCACGACGTGATCATGTGAAAATCTCCTGATATGTTAGATTATCAATATGTTAGGGCAGATTATAACAAAAGCTTTTCCTTAAGTCAATGCCATTGCTCTTACCAAAAAGGGGGAGTTTAGGTAATGAATATAGATTAGGGTATTTGAGGCGAAATTTAAAATCCCCCGGGCAATAGCGCCACCCTCATTCCAAGCTTTACAATCTGTATAAGATTTCGGCAGGTCTAACCCGCATTTTTATCAGCTCCGCAATTACTGCCATTGGACCCAATGTCCATTAATATTAAGGTTTGCCCATGACGTCATGAATTTGGGTTGGTGGCATAACCATTGCATATAAATGCGTAGTCGTGGATCATTAATTTCCTCAACCCTAATAACAGACAATTTGGAAGGTACTAACGAAACGATTCCTGGCACAGGGAGATAAGGTGAAAGGCAAATTCAGGATTTTGATCGCGGACCGTAACCCCTACGTGCGGCAATTTCTCCGTCGCGAGCTGATTGCCGAGGGTTACCAGGCCACCGTGGCCAAAGATGGGCGGGAAGTCCTGAGCGTGATCAATAGTAGTGAAGCTCCAGATATACTCATATTAGATCTGGACACTCCTTATATCTTTGAACTCTCCTTATTGGAACTGCTTCACGAGGATCATCCTGACTTACCGATAATAATTCAATCCTGGCCCGCGCCGGAATTAAATCATCTCAAGATGCCATCGGGCGTGGCCTTCCTGGAGAACAAAGAGGATATTGAACTGTTAAAAAAAACCATCAAAGAAGTAATTGAAAAAAAATATCCTCTCCGGCTCTTGGCTGCCAAGCTCGGCGGCCAGAGCTCCTCCTCTGCCTAGCTTGTGGCTTGGAAACTGACCAGGGATTGAGCAGCGGTAGGTTAGCTGAACAATTTCAGGAACATCAAAAAGATAATGACGACGATCAGGCCGGCGAAAATTTGCTGTAGGCGCGGCGTGGCGAATTTTCTCTGCAAGGCCGCGCCGAGTGAACTCCCGATGGTGGAACTGACTAATAAAATGATCACCAAGATCAACTCAACGTTGCCTTTTAAACTGTGCGTCAATGTTCCATAAATAGCCGCAACGAGCAGTTCAAACAGGTTCGTACCGATGGATACCACGGTGGGGATGCCTAAGACGTAGATCAAGGCCGGCATGCGGAGGAAACCGCCACTTACTCCCAGCAGACCGGTGAGCACTCCCGCTACCCAACCGACGGCGAGAATCAACCAGAGTGAGATAGACTCAACTCCCGAGACCGGCAGCGAGATCATGGGGGGCAGATTGATAGACCGCAGACGGGAAGCAACCGGGATTTCCGGAGGCGGGGGAGCTACCCAGGTAGTCCGGGCTCTGAGGACGGCCTGGGCCTCGCGATAAACCAGCGAACCGATCCACCCCAAAAGCATACTGTAGACGCTGGTCATCACTAGTTGCACCAGCTCCAGCCGATAGCCCCCCAGCCTAATGGCTCCGCTGGCTTTGAGAAACTCCAAGAACTGGGCGCCGGTTTCTACGCCGATAATGCTGCCCAACAACATCAACAGAGCTAGCTTATAATCCACGTAGCCAAACTCGCGTTGCCGCAGATTGGCAATAGTGGCAGTCCCCAACATCTGGGTCAGATCGGTGCCCACGGCCACATTATACGGCACGTTAGCGATTAAATTGAGTAAGGGAGTCATCACAAAGCCGCCGCCCACCCCGAAAAAGCCGGCCAGCAGGCCGACGATCAACCCCAAGCCGATCAAGGCCCAGAGATTGACCAGCAGATCGCCCGGGGGCTGGATGGTGTAAAACCAGCCCTGGACCGGCTCCGCCAAGCGGGTAAGCTCAGGATGCAGGTATTGGTGCCAATAACTTGCTAAAGGTAAGGGGATCATCATCGGGGGTTGGCCCGTTAAACACTACCGCCGCCGAATTTCATCCCCAAGACCCTTTCGATCGCACTCATAAAGCAAGCTAGCCCTAATCCGACCAGCGCCGGAATTATCAGGGCTAAGGCGACATAAAGCCATTGGGGGGCAAAGGGCTGGCCCGACGGTGCCGCACTTTGGGAAATTTCCGCTAACCATGCTAGCAATCTCACGGTTCCGACCTCACTCCATAGGGTGGCTAATGGCAAGCGTACTTATGGTATAGGGTATTTTTTTTGAAGTCAAGCACCTTCCGCTTCCGCCGTTAATCCCCCTAGTCCTTTTTACACTTTGTCAAAAATACTGGCAGTTAGCGGGTCAATCAACCGCACCGGAGATCAACTTAATCTATTAAAGATACATTATTTCAAATAGTTAAATCAGTGAGGGGCTTGGCCTCGCCTGGCACGGCCATTGCTCCAGTAAAAAGAGGAAGGATCTTGGCTCATGCTGGAGGTCGGCAGCGGAGCGGGAATAATATTTATGATTTTATTAAAAGGAGGTATGGTCTTTTATGAAGACAGGACGAAAACTTTTTAACATGTTGCAGATGGCCGCCGAGGCCCACGCCCGGTGGGAGATTGAAACTTCCACCAATATCCTGCGGTCCCGCAAGAAACTGCTCATCTTGTTGATCATGTGCCTGCCGGTTCTGGCATTCCTGGGGCTTTCCTGGGCCGCCGGAGACGTGTTGGGTGGGAAAAAGGCTTATGCCCCGGCGTTTTACTCCACTTCCATCTTTCTCATTACCATCTTCATTGGCTTGTGTGCCGGCCTGATTACCGGCTGCATCGGGGCCGGCGGGGGGTTTATCATCACCCCGGCGTTGATGAGTGCGGGGATTAAAGGCATTCTCGCGGTGGGCACCGATCTCTTCCATATCTTTGCCAAGGCCATTATGGGGACTGCGGTACACCGCAAACTAGGCAATGTCTCGGTCAAGCTGGCGGTCGCCTTCGTGGCGGGCTCTTTTGCCGGCGTCGTGGTAGGGGGAGGCATTAATCGGGCGATCTACGAATTTAACCCGGTAATGAGCGATCTCTTCATCAGTCTGGTGTATGTCTTCCTGCTCGGATTTTTAGGTATCTACGCCATGACCGATTTTCTGCGGCTCCAGAGAGCCGGGCGGGAACATCGCACCCTGGCTCCGGATAAGGAGAAAGTGGCTAAACCGCCCACTCCGGCCACGACCGGTTTGGCTCAAAAACTCCAATCAGTCAAGATGCCGCCGCTGATTACCTTTGATGAGGATATTGTCCCGGGGGGTAATCGCATTTCTGGAGTCTTCGTCGCCATCTGCGGTGCGGTTGTCGGTCTGGTGGCGGCGATCATGGGCGTCGGCGGCGGCTTTTTAACCTTCCCGATTTTCGTTTATATTTTGGGGGTCTCGTCGTTTACCACCGTAGGTACGGATATCTTACAGATTATCTTCACTGCTGGGTTTGCCGCCATCTCGCAGTATGCCATTTACGGCTTTATCTTTTACACCTTGGCGTTGGGTATGCTGTTAGGATCTTTGCTGGGTATCCAAGTCGGCGCGCTGACTACCAAGGTCGTCAAGGGCATCTATATCCGGGGATTTTACGCCACAGCTATTCTGGCCGGATTTATTAATCGGTTGTTCGCCCTGCCCGGCAAGTTAAATACCATGGAATACATCTCCATTTCGAAGGGGTTAGCCCGGACTCTGGATTTTATCGGCTTGCTCGTCTTCTTTCTAATTATCGGGGTCTTTGCTATCTGGGTATGTGCCATGTTCTTTAAGAACCTCAGTAAATTGAAAGGCGAGGCTGAATCTGCCAAGCTGGTTGAGGAGGTAGCTTAAGATATGAATAGCAAAAAACTTTTTAAGGGGATCTTGTTGCTGATCACGTTTGTCGCGACCTTGATCCTGATCTTTTTGCCAATCTATGGCGACGGACAGAATGGTCTGGAATATACAGATAATTTTTTTAACTCTCTGGCCAAAGGTTCCAGTAACTATATGCCCCAGATGCGCAAGCTGGCCCAGGAATATGTCGGCACTCCGGTAGCCGTCGAATTGGCGGTGGGAAGTGATTACCAGGCTCAAAAAACCGCATTACTTTATACTGCGGCCGGGGCGCAGGTGGAAGTATCCGGGCCAGTTTTAAAGATCAACGGCGACCTGGGCAATATCCTGCTGCAGTCGGTGAACGATGCCGAGGCCATGTTTAATAACCAGGGTGAGCAATTGCGGGATCGATATCAATATCACCCCAAAGAAGCTCTGAAGCACTGGTGGGGCTCCTTAAAAAATATGAAAGGGGCGTTGACCAAACAGAAAAAATTTAAGCAGGCCAAGGTAGTTACTCAGATTATGAGCCGCGCTCTGGAACCGGCCTATAATTTCTACGGCATTGCTCCGGCCAGTGTGAGCGCTAATGTTGGGTTGTTGACCTTTATGCTGGTATTTTACGTGGTCTATACGCTGTGGTATGGCTATGGCATCTTCGAAATGTTCGAGGGCCTGGGCTTAAGTATGGAGAAATCCGCGGTTAAAGAAGAGGTTTAGTAGCCCTGAATAAGGGCCTGACCAAATGGCCAGGGTTTGCCGCCGGATCCAAACTCTGGCCATTTATGTCATCTGGAGCGTGAATGATTATTTTTGCCGAGAGATCACCTCTCCCAAATTGCTTACCCCGGCAGATAGACTTGCGCAGGACAATTTTTTAGGATAACATCACCGGCTTTGACCGCAGACACCAGACCCCATCGCCGCGCTTCCCCGCGGCGGTAAAAAGATTAATCCAAAATCTCAGGGAATTTCGGTTTTAGCGAAGCTGTGACCGAAAGAAAGGATTAGGGCTATGAGACACGAGGATATTCTGGTGTTAAATGATGGCTCACCGTTATTAACTTTAATCGGCGTCCTTTTAAAAGCTCAAGGGCATGAGGTTATTCTGACCGACCAGCCCAAGGTAGCCCTGAAAATCTGTGCTTCCCATCCCCTGGGGCTGATAGTTGCCAAGCTCAACGGCGACCAGATCGACCGGTTGGAGGTGCTAAGGATGGTCAAAAACCTGAACCCGAAGGTCAAAATCGTGGTTTTAAGCGACGGTTATGGCTTTCCAGTATCAGCCTATAAGATGGTGGCCGATGATTATATCCACTTGCCCTGTCGCGCGGCCGGGCTCTGGTCGCGAATTGCCCGCCTGGCCACCGAAATCCGGTCCGCCCCCCAGACCACCCCGGCCCCAGGGCGGTTACTTCCGATTAATATGCTGATCTTCAGTAAATTCGGGCTAATGCTGCACGATCTGCAGGTCTCCTTAACTACCATTGCCAACCGTTTGCAGTCCGAAAAGTATAAGATTCGGGACGAATCCGATAACGGATTAGAGACCATGGTTGATGCCACCCTGGCGGAGATGGCAAAAATGATGAAGATAAACCAGAAAGTTTTAAATAACTTCCAGGGTCCAGGGGAGGGGCTGGCACTTTCACCTGATGATTTAGACCAAGAGCCCTTAATCTTAAAGGATTCATCGGCAGATTTTGGGAATCAGACCTCTCAGCAGCTTTATTAGGAGAATAACATGGATAGCTCCGACTGCCTGGCCGGATCGGTAACCGGCTTTAACTATAAATTGGCGTTAATCCTGGTGCAGCAAGGGGAAACTCGGGAGGCCGCCTGGGTCCGGCATATTACTAATCACCCAGAAGCACATCGGGCCTATATCAAGATCTTTCATTATTCGGCTCAACTTCATCCTCAACCCAAAGTCGGGCTAACCGGCTCTAAAATTACTAAGAAGCATCATCTTGATTGAAGTCTTTGGTCAAAAAAAGTAGTTTATTTGATATAATTTTTTAAAAAATAGATCAATGGGCCATGACAACGGCTCGGAGCTCGGAGAACTTGGCGGTCAACCGGTCCTCCCGAGTCGGGGGAGGGGAGTGCAATCGTGTCAATCTGGCGACGCCTGTTCCAGAAAAGCAACAAACCTCGGACAATACCCGTCTCACTGAGTCGCAAAGAACAGTATCAGCGCAAGGT
>MUKC01000099.1 GCA_002049795.1 Desulfobacca sp. 4484_104
CTATTATCGGTCATATTGAGACGCAAAATCCTGGACACTAGATACTCCTTGCGAATTCACTAATTATTATTAATTATCGAAAGATTCTTACTCAATCTAAGGAAATGAAGGAATTGTTAGCATAATCAATCTTCAGGGTTAGATTACCTGCATTTAAATACCGTGTCAATCAGGAACAAGATAGCTGCCAATCGATAAACCAGCCAACCTTATTTTTTGTAAAGGTAATCGATCACTGTTTCATTACTGGAACATATATATTGCAAATACTATCAAATGCTTAGCTGTTATGCAGGGATTAGCTGTATAAAATCAAGAACCTCTTCTCCGCTACATCACCCTTCAAGGCATTGTAATATCTTGTAAATACTAACAATATACTATTGTCGGCTTTTGGCTTTTTTTTTGCAGCATAAAAGAGAGAAGAAGAATGGCATTTGGTAAGTTTAAGAAATGAACCTAAACATTAAGGGAGGATTGCAGTATGAGAAAACTAATAAGGATTTTCCTGGCACTGAGTTTGGTGGCTCTGATGGCGGGGCCGGCGCTGGCGAACCTGGCTGTCGATTTCAGCAGCGTTACCCAAAATTTCACCAACTACAACTGGAGCCTGGGGTGGGAATTTACCACTAAGGCCCCGGTTACCGTTGCGGCCCTGGGGTTCTATGACGACCTGAAAAACGGTCTGACCCAGAACCATGACGTGGGGATCTATGATGCAGTGGGCAACCTGCTGGTTTCCACCACGGTATTGCCCACCGACCCCCTCACCAGTTGGTTTCGGTTTCACAGTATTACCCCTTATACCCTCGCGGCGGGCCAGACCTATTACATCCAGGCGGTTACCGGCTCGGAGAATTACACCTGGTACACCAATGGCTTGGTCGTGGATCCCAGCATTACCTACAACACAGATGCATATTACATCCCTGCAAATGGGGTCTTGACTTTTCCCAATGCTTCAGATGGACATACCCAAGCCCTAGGCGGTGGTTATTTTGGCCCCAACTTCACAACCTCAGCCGTGCCCTTACCCTCTGCTTTACTCCTGGTAGGCTCCGGTTTCTTGGGTCTGGTGGGCTGGCGGCGCTTCAACCACCAGAGTTAACCAACCTCCATATGGCTTTTAGAACAGGCAGGGTCAGAGATGACCCTGCTTTTTTTTTAGGCCGATAGCATTAGTTTGCCGAACATTAAGGGATCGCCTCGTAACCTCACTGTCTGAACCTATCCCAGCAAGTTATTTACCCGCCGGTTTAAGGTCAAAGATACCTCTATAAATATCTATAACATATTAAATATAATAGTTATTACAGAATTTTTATGAGTCATATTTTTTCATATTTTTATTTGCGCCAGGATTAGGCTTCTGATATATACCTAGGGAAACTGTCAGGTTCCATTTTATTTTTGCAGCAAAAAGACCGTAAATTTATTAAGTAAACGTTTCATAGTCAAATCCCTGAGCCCAAAACAAGGAGATAAATTATGCCATTATCTGGGTTATGGCGGCGGGGCGGCTGGATGCTGGCGCTGACGCTGAGTGGACTACTGTCTTTAAGCAGCTTAAGTTTTGCCGCCAGCAAAACAGCACCGGATTTTACCCTGGCGGATATTCAAGGTAAGAACCATACCTTGAGCCAACTGAAGGGGAAAGTAGTACTGCTTAACTTCTTCACTATCTGGTGTATGCCCTGCCGGGAAGAAATGCCCCATTTGAACGAAATACATCATGAATATCAGGGCCAGGGCCTGGAAATCTTGGGCATCTGTCTCAAGGCGGATCCCAATCAACTGCGGTTCTTTGTTAAGCAGATGAATCTGGATTATCCGGTGCTGAACGGTACCGAACAGGTGAATAAGGACTATGGAGAGATCACCGGCGTCCCCACCACCTTTATCATTAATAAAAACGGCGACATCGTCCATGAAATCGTCGGGGCCCGCGACAAAGCCGAGTTCTTAAGACTTATTAAACCGCTCCTCTAAATCAAGCGTCACCGGCTACGCACTGATCAAGCTACCCGGGGCGGGATCACCCCGTTCCCGGGAAAACGCCCGCGTTATAACTCGCATAAATCCCCCTCAACCCCAATGCTGTTCAGCTAAATACCTCGAAGGCGCGGATTCTGGACTGGCTGGACGAGATCATGAGAACAGCCAACCAAGCACAGTCTAAAATGTAGGCCAGCCGACTCACCCCGGCCCCCGATGATTGGAGCGCCTGTCTTGCGCACCTTCGATAAGCCCTCAATCAGAGATCTCACCAGCAGGCACAAATATTTTGGCCAAGCCCTGAAAAAATGCCCGCATTGCCAGGGAATAGAATATTCTTGTTTGCCAGGATAGCGTTTTCGGAGTATTATTTCCAGAGTTAGCATAGAAGGTCCATGTGGTTGGCGGGGACCTTCTAAACAGCAATTAGGGAATCATAGGAGAGTAACATGAACTGGGTGGTTAGTACTTTCAGTACCTCAATCGGCAAGAAATATTTGATGGCGGTAAGCGGCATGTTGTTTCTGCTGTTCCTGGCGGTACATCTGGTCGGCAACCTGACGATCTATGGCGGCGCTGAGGCCTTCAACTCCTACTCCGAGCATCTCCATGCCTTGGGCCCGTTGTTGGCGGCGGCGGAAGTGCTCCTGGTATTAGCCGCGCTGCTGCATATCACGATGGGGGTGACATTGTTTTTTCAGAATCGCCGCGCCCGGCCGGTGCGCTATGCCGTAGACAAAACCGGCGGCGGCGGCCGCACCATCTTTTCGCAGACCATGCCCTATACCGGCCTGGCCATTTTGGTCTTTGTGATTATGCATTTGACCGCGGTGTCCCGGTTTTTCGTCGATCGGACCCAGAAAACCGCATTTCAAGTGGTCACCGAGCTGTTCTCCAACGAGTTATACGTTGCCCTTTATATGGTATTCATGGTGATCGTCGCCTTTCATGTCAGGCACGGCCTGTGGAGCGCCTTTCAGACAGTGGGTGCCAATCATCCGAAGTATATGCCGTTTTTTGAAAAGCTGAGTGCAATCTTTGCTATCATTGTCGGGGTGGGATTTGGTACTTTGCCGATGGCCATCTCGTTAATGAATTAAGGAGGTCAAGCCATGCAACTTGATGCCAAAATTCCCGGCGGACCTCTGGAAACCAAATGGGACAGACAGCGTTTTGAATTAAAGCTGGTAAGTCCAGCCAACAAAAGAAAGTTCCACATCATCGTGGTGGGTACCGGCCTGGCCGGGGCTTCGGCTTCGGCCGCGCTGGCGGAACTGGGCTACCAGGTTAAGACTTTTTGTATCCAAGATACCCCGCGGCGGGCCCACAGCATTGCCGCCCAGGGCGGTATTAATGCAGCCAAGAACTATCCCAATGACGGCGACAGCATCTGGCGCCTCTTCTACGACACCATCAAAGGCGGCGATTTCCGGGCTAGGGAAGGCAACGTCTATCGTTTGGCCCAGGTGAGCAATCTGATCATTGACCATTGCGTTGCCCAGGGTATCCCCTTTGCCCGCGAATATGGCGGCTTGCTGGCCAATCGCTCGTTCGGCGGGGCGCAGGTGTCGCGGACTTTTTATGCCAAGGGCCAGACCGGCCAGCAGCTGTTGCTGGGCTGCTACAGCGCCCTGAGCCGCCAGGTAGCGGCCGGTCAGGTGACGATGTTGCCGCGGCGGGAGATGCTCGATCTGGTGCTGGTGAACGGCCAGGCCCGCGGCATCGTGGTGCGCAACCTGATCACCGGGGCGATTGAGCGTCACGCGGCCCACGCCGTGGTGCTGGCCACCGGCGGCTACGGCAATGTCTTCCAGCCCTTCACCACCAACGGCATGGGCAGTAACGTCGGCGCAGCCTGGCGGGCCTATAAGCGCGGGGCCGGGTTTGCCAACCCGTGCTTCACCCAGATCCACCCCACCTGTATTCCCATGCACGGCGATTATCAATCGAAACTGACCCTGATGAGCGAAAGCCTGCGCAATGATGGCCGGGTCTGGGTCCCCAAGCAGGCCGGAGATCAACGCCGTCCCGAGGACATCCCCGAAGACGAACGGGATTATTATCTGGAGCGGATTTATCCCAGTTTCGGCAACCTGAGCCCGCGTGACATCGCCTCGCGGGCGGCTAAGTTCCAATGCGACCAGGGCAAAGGGGTCGGAGCTACTGGCCGCGCCGTCTATCTGGATTTTGCCGCTGCCATCAAGCGTCTGGGCCGGGCGGAGATCGAGGCCCGGTATGGCAATCTCTTCCAGATGTATGAAAAAATCACCGGGGAAGATCCTTACCAAACGCCCATGATGATCTATCCGGCCTCACACTACGCCATGGGCGGACTATGGGTCGATTACAACCTGATGAGCACCATTCCCGGGTTATTTGTGCTGGGGGAGGCCAACTTCTCCGACCACGGCGCCAACCGCCTGGGGGCCAGCGCCCTGATGCAGGGATTGGCCGACGGCTACTTCATCATTCCGTACACCATCGGCGGCTACCTGGCCGGCACTGCCCTTGGTGAGGTAAACGAAAGTCATCAGGCCTTTACCGATGCCGAAATGGAAGTCAACGCCAAAATAAACCGCCTCTTCCAGATCCGGGGGAGCCGGAGCGCGGCGAGCTTTCAGATAGATTTGGGCCATATCATGTGGGAATATTGCGGCATGTCCCGAAACGATGCCGGCCTCCAGAAGGGCAAGCAGCTGGTTGCCGATCTGCGCCAGGAGTTCTGGGAAAATTTGACCCTGCCCGGCTCAACCGGCGAATTCAATCAAAGCCTGGAAAAAGCGAGCCGGGTGGCGGACTTCTTAGAGTTTGCGGAATTGGTGATCAGCGATGCCCTGGCCCGCCGCGAATCGTGCGGCTGCCATTTCAATGAAGCGTTCCAGACCGAAGAAAAAGAGGCCAAGCGGGACGACGCCCAGATGTGCCATGTGGCCGTCTGGGAATACGCCGGAGAGGGCCATGAGCCCATCTTTGCCAAGGAGCCGCTGGTCTTTGAATTCGTGAAATTAGTGGAGAGAAGCTACAAATGAGCCCGGAAACAATCAATTTAACACTGAAAGTCTGGCGCCAGCATGGCCCTGAGGATCAAGGCCGGTTCATCACCTACCAGGCAAACGATATTCCGACCGCGGCCTCTTTCCTGGAGATGCTTGATATCGTCAACGAGCGGCTGATTGTCGAAGGCCAGGACCCGATCGCCTTCGATCATGACTGCCGGGAAGGCATCTGTGGCATGTGCGGCGCGGTAATCAACGGCCGCCCGCACGGTCCTGAGAAAGAGACCACCCTGTGTCAGCTCCATATGCGGGGTTTTCAGGACGGTGACACTATTGTTATTGAACCGTTTCGGGCCCGGGCCTTTCCAGTCATCAAAGACCTGGCCGTGGATCGCCGTGCCCTGGATAAAATCATTCAGGCCGGCGGTTTTATCTCGGTAAATACCGGCCAGGCCCCCGAGGCCAACTCTCTGCCGGTGCCCAAGAGCAACGCCGAACTGGCCTTTGATGCCGCTACCTGCATCGGCTGCGGCGCTTGTGTGGCGGCCTGTCCCAATGCCTCGGCCATGCTGTTCGTCAGCGCCAAAATCTCCCACCTGGCCCTGCTCCCCCAAGGTCGCCCGGAAGCTGCCAAACGGGCCCTGGCCATGGTGGCCGAGATGGACCGCCTGGGCTTTGGCAACTGCACTAACCATAAGGAATGTCAGGTGGAGTGCCCCAAAGGCATCAATATTACCAATATTGCCCGCTTGAATCGGGAATTCATCAAGGCCGCGGTGAGTTCGCCAGAGGAAATCCCGGTATTTCCGGCGGGCCGGCCAGAAGCTCTGCAAATGGGAGCCAAGTAAAGAAAAAGAGGCCCGGCCAGGACAGAAATCCTGCCGGGCCCGACTCATCCAGGGAGGCCGAGCAGAGTGGTTGGACGCCGCGGCACCCTGACCCAGGAAGCGGCCAATCAGCTAACTTTACAGCTTGGCGGCCAAAGTTGGCAGCCCTAGAGCGACGGTGGCCACTTGGCTGCATAAATTTAATGCCCTCGGTTTTGAGGGCTTAACTTAAAATGGCCAGGACGCCCTGGCAGAGCGGGTGCGGGAGCAGGGTGGGGAGATACGCCTGAACACGCCCGTCCGCCGCATCGTCGTCGAGGACGGCCGGGTGGTGGGGGTGCGCGCCGGGGCACAGCA
>MUKC01000014.1 GCA_002049795.1 Desulfobacca sp. 4484_104
CCCAAGAGGCCTTTCCTGGCTATTGCATGCCAGGGAAGTTAACAAACAAAATTTCCTTATGAAGAGGAAAGGAGGATTAGGCTGTGTCGAAGTTCATTCTATCTGCAGCTATACGAGGTGCTCACAAGATCGTTGACAAGTGCGCTGCCAAGTTGGATGAAGCAGTGCAGAAATATGGCGAAAATCAGGAAATCTCCTACCCCAACACCGCGTATTTTCTGCCTATCATTTATTCATTGATGGGTGCCGAAATCAAAACTCTTAAAGATGCCGTGCCGATCATGAATCGGTGTAAAGAACTGCTGCCGCCGGAACCCTCGGAAAAATTTTATCTACCCTTTCTGGGGCCGGGTCTGGACGCGGGACTGGCCACCTTGTTTGCCGAAGAAATCTATGAAGCCATTCGCATCCTGGAACAGCCCGATTTTTACTATTTCGGTGAAGATCTGATCGAAAAAGGCGCTGAGAAAATCTGGGCCGGACCCGCGGATGACGTCATCATGCGGAAACGTGGTGTCGAGTTCGTGGACGGCACCGCGCCGGGGTTTGCCGCGATCGTGGGGTCAGCCCCGTCAGTACAAGAAGCGGTTGATCTGGTCCACGAATACCAGACCAAAAACCTGTATATCTTTTTAGCCGCCCGGGATATCGAGGGTAAGACCTCGGTGGCCGAACAGCTTTTGGAAGGCGGGGTGCAGATCGGCTGGCCCACCCGCATCGTGCCGTTCGGACCGGAAATCTCCGCCGCGGTCTTTGCTCTGGGATTTGCCTGCCGGGCCGCGCTGTCCTTCGGCGGATTGAAAAAAGGTCAAGCTCTCCGTAACTTGCTTTACAATAAGGACCGGATTTTCGCCTTAGTTAACCCGGTTTCGGAAATTCCGGATGAGTGGTACGCCAATGCGGCCGGGGCCATCAACTGGGGCTTCCCCACCATTACCAACCAGGACATTCCGGAGATTTTACCTACCGGAATATGTACCTATGAGCACGTGGTCAGCAACGTCCCCATGAACGAACTGGCCGCCAAATCTATCGAAGTCCGCGGTCTTAAAGTCACCATTACCGAGGTGCCGGTGCCGGTGTCCTATGGCCCCGCCTTCGAGGGTGAGCGGGTCCGCAAGGGCGATCTCTACCTGGAGTGTGGCGGTGGTAAGACTCAGGCCGTTGAGTTGGTCACTTCCAAACGCATGGACGAAGTCGAGGACGGCAAGATCGAGATCATCGGCCCGGATATTAAAGATGTTAAGGAAGGTTCCCGTCTGCCTATGGCAGTGGTGGTAGAAGTCGCCGGGCGGGCCATGCAGCCTGACTTTGAGCCCATCCTGGAACGCCAGATTCACCACCTGGTCAATTATGCCCAGGGGGTCATGCACATCGGCCAGCGGGATATTGCCTGGTATCGCTTTGGCAAGGCGGCAATTGAAAAGGGCTTTGAGCTGAAACATATCGGGGCCCTGCTGCATGCCAAGTACCATCAGGACTTCGGGGCTATCTTTGATAAATGCCAGGTCAAGATCTATACTGAGGAAGACAAAGTCAAAGAGATCACCGAACAGGCTCGGAAAATCTATGCGGAACGCGATGCCCGGATCGAGGGCATGACTGATGAGACAACTGAAATCTACTACTCCTGCACCTTGTGCCAGTCGTTTGCTCCCAGCCACGTCTGCGTGATCAGTCCGGAACGGACCGGTCTATGTGGCGCTTACAACTGGATGGACTGCAAGGCTTCCTATGAAATCAACCCAACCGGCCCCAACCAGCCCATTGAGAAAGGCGAGACCCTGGACGAAAAATATGGGCAATGGCAGGGAGTCAACGAATTTGTTTACAAGGCTTCCCGTCAGGCAGTGGAGCGCTACAACTTCTACAGCCTGGTGCATGAGCCCATGACCACCTGCGGCTGCTGTGAATGCATTGCCGCGGTGCTACCGATGTGTAATGGGATCATGACGGTAAACCGTGATTACAGCGGTGAAACCCCCTGCGGCATGAAGTTCACCACCTTGGCCGGCGTGATCGGCGGCGGTCAGGTAACCCCGGGCTTTGTGGGCCATAGCAAGTATAACGTCTGCCAGCGCAAGTTTATCCTGGGTGACGGTGGTCTGTTAAGGATGGTATGGATGCCCACCAGCCTCAAGGAAGAGCTGCGCGAGCGCTTGCTGAAGCGTGGCGAAGAGCTGGGATATCCTAATTTGATCGACATGATTGCCGACGAAACTGTAGGCGTCACTGAAGACGAAATCTATCCGTATCTGGAAGAAAAAGGCCACCCGGCCCTTAAAATGGAATCCATCCTGGCCTAAGTTGTGTTTTTAACCCTGGCCCCCGTCTGGTCTGCGCCAGGCTGGGCGGGGGTCTCAACCCCGGGAGTCTGTTAAAGCAAGAGGCTCCTAATTTTTCAAAATTAATCTTAAAACTTGATAGCCATGGATAAGGAGAGAATAAGATATGGCTTTAACTGGAATTGAAATCTTCAAAATGCTTCCCAAAACCAATTGTAAGGAATGTGGCTTCCCGACGTGCCTAGCCTTTGCCATGGGCCTGGCCTCCGGCAAGGCGGAGCTGGCGGCCTGTCCTTATGTATCAGAAGAGGCCAAGGAAAAGCTGGCCGAGGCCTCAGCTCCTCCTATCCGGCCGGTAAAGATTGGCATGAAGGAAGGCGAAAAGACTATCGGGGGCGAGCTGGTAATGTTCCGCCACGATAAGACCTTTTTCAACCCAACACTTATGGCCGCTTTGCTGACCACTGACCTGAGCAGCAGCGACGTTGATGCTAAGATTGACAATTTTGCCAAGCTACAGTTTGAGCGGGTCGGTCTTAATCTGCGCCCCGAGATGTTTGCTATTAAAGACGTGAGCGGCGATGCCGGTAAGTTCACGGCTTTGGTCAAGCAGGTAATGGACAAGAGTGACGCCGCCCTGATGCTCATGAGCGACAAACCTGAGGTGTTAAAGGCCGGAGCCGAGGTAGCCAAAGAACGCCGGCCGGTGTTGTATGCCGCCACCCCTGAGAATGCTGATGAATATGGCAAGCTGGCCAAGGAATTAGATTTACCCTTAGTAGCTAAAGCCGATGACTATGAAACTCTGGCAGGCTTAGCCAGCAAACTCACAGGTATGGGCCTCAAAGACCTGATCCTGGACTCCGGCAGCCGGACTATCAAGCAGGCTTTACAGGACCAGATCGTTATCCGCCGGGCGCCCCTGACCGCCAAATTCAAACCCTTTGGATTCCCGACGGTCACCTTCCCTTGTGAAATGACCGATGATCCCATGCAGGAAACCCTGTATGCCGCAGTATTTATTGCCAAATACGGCGGTATTGTGGTGTTGCACGACTTTGAAGCCCACAGCGTCTTCCCCCTGCTGCTGGAGCGGCTGAATATCTATACCGACCCACAGCGGCCGATGATTGTCACCCAGGGCATCTACCCCTTGAACAATCCGGATGAGAATTCACCGATTGCCATTACCACTAACTTTGCGTTAACCTACTTCATCGTCTCCGGCGAGATCGAGGGCAGCAAGGTGCCCACCTGGTTATTGATCATGGACACCGAAGGGCTGTCGGTAATGACCGCCTGGGCCGCGGGTAAATTCGTCGGTGATGCGGTCGGCATGTTTGTCAAAAAATCTGGGATCACCGAAAAGGCCAAGACCCGCACCCTGATCATCCCTGGTTATTCTGCCGCTATTAGTGGTGATTTGGAAGAAGAACTGCCGGATTGGAAGATTCTTATCGGACCGCGGGAAGCGGCCCATATCCCGGCTTTCTTAAAGTCCCTTTAAGCTGTTAAGTAAATAAAGGTGGGCCGTTAAATTCGGAGGCCATTTAGGCCTCCGGTAATTATTCTCCAAAGAAAGGAGAGGTTTATGACCCAACGTCTAATCCGCATCGGTGAAAACCTTAATGTGGTGACCAAGCGATACGGCCAGGCGATGAAGGATCGGGATAAGAAACCCATCCAGGAAATAGCCGAGGCCGAGGCCGCTGCAGGTGTTGATTATATTGATGTTAACATCGGCCCGGCCCGCAAGGGGGGGGAAGAGTTAATGACCTGGATCGTCCAGACGGTCCAAGAGGTAGTCCCCAACATTCCTTTGGCTCTCGATACTTCTAATATCGCTGCCATGGAAGCCGGTCTTAAAGTTCACAAGGGTAAGGCTCTGATCAACTCCATCATGGCCCGTCCGGAGCGGATGGATGGCATGATGCCGTTGGTTAGAAAGTATGACGCCTACATGATCGGTCTGCTCTGGGGTCCAGAAGGCATGCCGCGGGACGAACACGAACGGGGGATGCTGACCGCCGAGATTTTGGCTAAGGCTGCCGAATACGACATCAGCAATGAAGATATCTGGTTTGACCCGATCGTGGCGCCATTAAACATTCAGCAACAACAATTGGTAGCTAACCTGGAATTCATGAAAATGCTGCCGGACATGGCCCCAGGGTCTTTATCCACCTGCGGTCTATCCAATGCCAGCAATGGCGTCCCTGATGAATTGCGGCCGATCATCAACCGGACCTATATTGTTATGTTACAGCGCTATGGCATGTATTCGGCCATTGTTGACTACGCCGACGAAGACTTGGCGGCGCTTACTTCCGGGCAACGCCCCGAAGCAGTAGAAGCAATATACAAGGCCATGGACGGGGAACCGTTAACTTTGGCGGATTATCCCCAAGACGTCCAACATTACATCAAAACCGTGCGCTGTATTATGGGCACGTCCCTGTTTTCCGACTCCTGGCTGGAAATTTAGCTACCTTCAGCTCCGGCAAACCACGAGGGAGGGCTTGGCCCTCCCTTTTTTAACGCTTTTCTCCTTAATTCCCGACGCTTTCGTTTGCAATATAATTAGCAGGAAGGAACGCTGACCAGATTCAGCGCCGAATCGCGCTTAAGGCCCTGGTCACCGCTTCCTGGGGGTTGCGGGCGGGAGTCAAGCCGTTCAGTACCCAGTCGATTTCCAGGCTGATCACCGGTTTGCCCAGTTTTAGAGCGATGGCCGCTTCCGAAATAGTGCCATAACTGCCGTCCACTGCGATTAAGGCGTCAGCGCTATGGGCCAGCAGAATATTCCGGGCATGACCTAGATTAGTAACGATGGAGTAAGTCAGGTAGGGATTAGCCGAGCGGCGATCCGGACCCGGGAGGATACCAATACTTACTCCGCCAGCCTCCTGAGCCCCCCGGGCTGCCGCAGCCATGACCCCGGTGAGACCGCCGCAGAGCAAAATGGCATCCTGACGGGCAATCTCCCGCCCCACTTCGCAGGCCAGATCTGCCAGTTCAGGTCTCACCTGGCTGCCCCCGATAACGGCCACATAAGGCTTTGAAGTTTTCTCCGCCATAAAAACAACAAAACACAATCCGACTGCCGCGTCAATATTTTTTGGATTTTGCCCCGGGGCTTGACAAGCTTTTAATAAGGCTTTAATTTTTTAGTATATTATGGAAACCATAAAAAGATCCATGACTAAGGTCTATATTATTGCCGGACTCATCGTCCTGTGCGCGCTGGCCTGCGCCCGTGCCCCCTACACTGGACGTCGGCAATTACTGCTGATTTCAGAATCACAGGAGAATACCTTGGGATACCGGGCCTTCAAGGATATCAGCCGCAAATACCCCTCCTGTAAAGACCCAAAGATCAATGCCTTGGTGCATAAGGTGGGGCAGCGCATCGCCCAGGCCGCGGCGCGGCCGGATTTCAAATGGGATTTTGAGGTCTTTCAGGATGACAAGATGGCCAACGCTTTTTGCCTGCCCGGAGGCAAGATCGGGGTATTTACGGGAATCCTGAAATATACTAAGGATGAGCCCGGATTGGCGACGGTAGTGGCCCATGAAGCCGCCCATGCCATCCTGCGTCACGCCGGGGAACGTTTAAGCCAATCATTATTGCTGCAATTAGGCAGCATAGGCTTAAATGTGGCCCTCCAGGGACAGAGTCCTTATTTAACTGACGCCATTTTACAGGCTTATGGTCTGGGGGCCACGGTGGGGGTGCTTTTACCCTACAGCCGGACTCAGGAATATGAAGCCGACCGGGTAGGGTTAATTCTGATGGCCAAAGCCGGCTATGAGCCAGCCCAGGCCCTGGAGTTCTGGCAACGGATGCTGGAGGCTAAAAAAGGGGAACCCCAACCACCGCAGTTGCTCTCTACCCATCCCACGGACGCCAGCCGCATCCAAGAGATCAAACGTCTGCTCCCTGAAGCCCAACGTCATTACCGTCCCCCGGAGGAAGCCGCGGCCAACCCGCCTTCCAAACCCCGAAAGACCTTGCAACTGCGGAGGCGGACCCGTCCCCTGATCCCCTTTTCTCTGCCCTGGTCCCAGCACCGCAGGTATCGGCACAATTAAGATTCCAGATTTCAGCTACTTTCTCGTAACCGCCGTCGGTCGCCCACCCGCACCGTAAGCTTGCAGGCATCAAAATATTCCAACAATGGAATGGTATATTTGCGGCTGGTGTTGGTTAAGTCCTTAAACTGGGGCACGCTGATCTCCCCCTGGTCTTTGAGATAGCCCACCAGGGTATTTTTGAGTGCTGCCATGACCTCCTGATGGAACATGAGACCTTCTTTGACTTTGACCAAGCGACCTTGGGCCACTAACAGATTGATTAACTCCTGGGCGCCTGACTGGTCCGTCTGGAGCACGTTCAGCGTATCTTTAATGGTCGGCGGGGTCAGGCCGCCGCGCTGATAAAGCTGTTCCAGACGCTTGAGCAGGCTCTCCTGCTCTCCGGCCAGGACGATGCGATGACTGGCCTGGCGGATCAGTTCCCGCTCAACTACCACCTGCCGCTGGCGCTCCAAGTCCTGCACCAGATAGTTAAACAGCCGGACATCCAGAGCCGGTGGCAGTTTCCGGCGCAATTCCTCTTTGGACAGACCCAGCTTGAGCGGCTGGCGGCGATGGAAATCAACCAATTGCTGCTGGATCTGGTCCTTTAATTCCTGGATCACGGTGGCCAGGACATAACGCTGATTCTCGGCATCATAGACGACAATTTGACCTTCCTGCCCCAGCCGGTTAAGCATCTGAGCCAGGGCTGGAGAATCCAGGTTGCTCAGTTGCGCCAGTTCCTGTGGCGCTAGTCCGCGGATTCCAGCCTCTTGGAAGTAAAACCGCAACTGGTCGGCTGCAGAGCCGCTCTCCAGCCGCGCCAGGCCCTCCAGTACCGCGGGCTGCAGCCGTCGATGGTAAGGAGGATGGACATGCAGGATCTGGCCGCCCCCCAGGGTAATGACCGGGGATAAGCGCCGCACCACTAATCGATCCCCGGGTTTAACCGCCAAGGGCTGCGACAGCCGGAATTGCACATAACCGCTCTCACCGGGCTTTAATTCTTCCTGGGAGAGGATAATTATCTGGACCAATTGCTCGTCGGTGCCGGTATGCAGCCGCAGCCGTTGCCGGTTTTTCAAGGGCTGTGGAGCACTGTGTAGAACTTCCAGACGCGCATCCAAACGATGGCTCGGCAACAGGGTACCGGGAGTGGCCACCACCATGCCCCGCTCAATCACTGATTTTTCTAAACCTTGCAGATTGACGGCGGTGCGCGCTCCGGCCATTGCTACTTCAACATTGACCCCGTGCACCTGCAGGTTGCGCACCCGGGCGGTCAGTCCTGGCGGATAGATCATGGCCATTTCCCCGACCCGCAGCACCCCGGAAATGGCGGTGCCGGTCACCACGGTACCGAAGCCTTTGATGGTAAAGACTCGATCAATGGGCAGGCGAAAGATGCCGGTGGGCGGTTTGGCGGCAACGCTTTGACTCAGACGGGTGAGCGTCGCCAATAATTCTTCCTGGCCGGCGCCGCTAACCGCGGAAAAGCGCACGATCGGGGCCCCTTCCAGGAAAGTCCCCCGCAAAAACTCCTGGACCTCTTCCTCCACCAGGGCCAGCCACTCTTCGTCCACCAGATCGGTCTTGGTCAGCACCACCAGACCCTGTTTAACCTTCAACAACTGGCAGATCTCCAGGTGTTCTCGAGTCTGGGGCATCACCCCTTCGTCCGCAGCGATAATCAGGGCTACCAGGTCCATGCCGGTAGCCCCGGCCACCATATGCCGTACAAAGCGCTCGTGACCCGGCACATCAACGATTCCCAAACGTTGGCCGGAGGGCAGGGTTAAGGAGGCAAACCCCAACTCGATGGTGATGCCGCGCCGCTTCTCTTCCTTGAGGCGGTCGGTATCCACCCCGGTCAGGGCCTTGATCAGCGCGGTCTTGCCATGATCGATATGTCCGGCAGTACCCAGGATGATCTGGTTCACGATTGGTCCTTGCTGGTAATCTTTAAGGATTTGTTGGTACTTAGCCTAGGTCGCCGGTGGCTCAAAACTTAAAATCTGATCCAGTAACAACAGTTAATACGTGATGGTCTTCCGAAGCGATTATTTCATAATCGATGATAGCTAGACGATAATCAGCAAAAAATCTTTGTTTCCTTTGGATCAGGGCATCTAGCTTTTTTTGCAGGGTTTGCTTATAATGCCGAGGAATTTTTGGGGCTGGTTTGGCCATAATCTTATCCAGCAATTCCTGCCGTCCGCTCTCGGTTAATAAAGCCAAATTCCAGCCAAAAATCGCTAAATCAATTACTTCTCTAAAGGCTGTATCATCTTGTTCATCAATCTGGGCCAAAAATGGTTCCGCAAAATCCAGGATCACCTGGGACATCTTCAGCTTAGATGAACGATTCTTGATTATTAAGGCCTTAGGAAGATAATCGGCTTTCTTCAGCCTATCCGTCAATCTGGCCAGGCATTCTTTCTCCAATGCCTTGGGCTTCGGCTGGCATGCGCGGGGTTTTTTCCGGCGTTTAAATATCATTTTAATTCCTATTGATAATGACCAGTTGATAAACCTGGCCCAAACTTTGGCTAGACACTAATCCCATACTGTTCCAGATGTAAATCCGGGTTACTGCGCACCGTGATCTTTTTGTGGTATTGGCTTTCGAGGCCTTCCAGGGTTTGATTGCCTTCATCCAACAAGACTTTGGCGATCTCGGTATGGACCTCCACCAGGATGTGCTCCCCTGGCAGTTTCCCGACTTCGGACATGATTTCCCGCAAGATATCATAAGCAATGGTAATCCGGGAGCGAATAAAGCCCTTCTCATCGCAATAAGGGCAGGGTTCGGTCAACAGGTGGTGGAGGCTCTCGCGGGTGCGTTGCCGGGTCATCTCAATCAGGCCCAGTTCCGACATACGCAGCACACTGGTTTTGGCCCGATCCTTTTTCAGGGCTTCCCGCAAGGCATTGTAAACTTTTTCCCGGTTAGACTCCTTCTCCATATCAATGAAGTCAATGACGATGAGGCCGCCGATACTGCGCAGCCGCAGTTGATAGGCAATCTCCTTGACCGCCTCCAGGTTGGTCTTGAGAATCGTCTCTTCGAGATTATGCTTGCCGACATAGCGCCCGGTGTTGACATCGATGACGACCAGGGCTTCGGTCGGCTCAATGATGATGTAACCGCCGGATTTAAGCCAGACCTTCTTGCCCAAAGCCCGCTGTAATTCGTGTTCAATGCCATAAAGCTCAAACAGCGGCTCCTCACCCTGGTACAATTCCACAAAATATTTCAACTGCGGATTGAAGGTTTCCAAGAACGAGGCAATCTTGTTATAGACCCCAAGATCATCGACGATCAGGTGGTCGACGTCTTTGGTAAACAGATCCCGAACCACCCGGAGGCTGATATCCAGTTCCCGGTGTAACAAGGACGGGGTGGCCGCGGTCTCCTTCTTCTTCAGAAGATTATCCCATAATTGCCAGAGGAACTCCAATTCGCTGGCCAATTTTTCCAGGCTGGCGCCCCCACTGGCGGTGCGGGCGATCAGTCCACATTCCGGCGGCTTAATGGTCAACAGGACCTCTTTAAGTCGGGCCCGTTCGGCATCATCATCAATGCGGCGGGAAACCCCGACATGGTTGACCGTGGGCATCAGTACCAGGTAATGGCCCGGCAGAGTAATATGAGAAGTGAGGCGGGCGCCCTTGCCGCTTAAAGGCGGCCTGGCCACCTGGACCAGAACCTCCTGGCCTTCCTGCAGCAGGTCTTCGATATGGGCGGTGGCGGAGGTTACCGGGCTGTTGATTGACATCCGGATGTCATTATCGGTTTCTTTAGTCCAGTCGGCAAACAGCTCATCATAGCGCTCCTCGACCACATCAGCCACATAGAGAAAAGCCGAGCGCTCCAAGCCGATATCGACAAAGGCGGCCCCCATGCCGGGTAGCACTTTCAGGACCCGGCCTTTATAGACGTTACCGATCAGATGGCTGCCATGATTGCGCTCAATATAGATTTCCACCACATTGCCGTTTTCGATTAATGCCGCCCGGCTTTCAAAGGGGGATATGTTGATGACCAGTTCGTTGGCCATAGGGTTCTTCCTGACTGGTTGGGGTCAGTTTCTGAGCGGCTAAGCCACCGGGGTTACACCTAGCTTCAGGAACTTTTAAGTTTTATTAGGCGTAATTGCCGCGTGGCCTCCTCAGATAAGGCGAAAATTGCCGCAATGGCCTCGGAAGCCTTAAGATTGCCCTGCTCCCGGTGGCGCAGGATCAGTTCCAGATGTTGCTCATCTTGAAGATAAATGGCTTCCACTAAAGGGCGAACATCAATCTGACGGACCTGCTTGGGTTTGCGCTGCGTCACCAGCCATTGTGGTTGCGCCCAGAAATTTTCCAGGGCCTCGTTAGTAAAGCGCGGTTCCGGGCTGGCCACCGCGTAGAAGCTTACCGCGGGCGCCGGCGGCGGTTCCTTCCGGGCCAGGCGGGCCGCGGTCAGAATCTTTAGGTTCGCCGGTAAGTTGTCATTGAGTTTCTTAATCAGGGTAGCTGCTGGAAATTCGTGTGTCAATTCCAGGTCCAGGGTCTCTCCCAGACTTTCCACTCCCACCGGCAAGGCGCGATAAAACGACAGCCTGGGCAAGGGATGAAACCCTTGCGAAAAATTTAGGGGAAGACCACTGCGGCGCAGGCTGCGGTGGAATATATTGACCAGCTCCAGGTGGCTGAACCAGCGGGCCTCGTTGAGCTTGGCATAGGTCAGGCGATAGCGCACCGGCGGGCTGGCCGCCGATACCAGCGCCGGCGCCGGGCTGGCCAGCGGCTGTGATGCAGAACAGAACACTGGCCTGATCTGGAGCTGATCACAGACGCCGCAATCCTGGCAGTTGTCCCCCCGACAGTCCGGGGTGGGCTGCCCCTGCCAGGCCCGTTGCCGCTCCTCTAATAAAAATTCTCGTCGGAGCTCGCTATCGATATGCTCCCAAGGCAAAAGTTCATTGGCCTGGCGTTCTCTAAGATAAAAATCCGGCTCAAGACCCGCGATTCGGAAGGCCTGCTGCCAGCGCCGGAGGTCAAAATGTTCGGTCCAGGCATCCAACCGACAACCCAGACTATGAGCCGTCATCAGCACCGGGGCCAGATGCCGATCCCCTCGGCTGAAGATGCCTTCCAGCCAGCTCTGGGTGGCCGAATTCCACTTAACTTCGATGCCCTTACGTTGCACCAAGCCCTTGACCTGATGCAGGCGTTCCCGGCTTTCGGCCAGGGAGAGCTGGCGTTCCCATTGCAAGGGAGTATGGGGTTTAGGGATCAAGGTGTTCAGACTGACGTGCAAGTTAACATTTTTACCACCGTTCTTGCCGGTGGCCCACACCTGCCGACTTAACTCACCGATGGCCGCCAGGTCTTCCTGCGTTTCCATCGGAAAACCGATCATAAAATAAAGTTTGATCAGATGCCAACCCAGGCTGAAGGCCTGGCGAGCCGTTGCCAGGATCTCGGCGTCGGTCAGGTTTTTATTGATCTGCTGTCGCAGGCGCTGACTGCCGGCCTCCGGGGCGATGGTAAAGCCGGTCTTGCGCACCCGTTTGATCTGGGTCATGAGATCGGCGGTCAAGGTCTCGGCCCGCAGAGAAGGCAGTGATACTGCCACCAGCGCTTTTTCCAGTCGATTCATGAGAGTGGTAAGCAAGGGATTTATACAGCCATAGTCGCCACTACTCAGAGATAGTAACGACACCTCTTCGAACCCGGTCGCGGCTAAGGCGGCTTCGATCCATTCCAGCACCTGCTCCGGGGCGCGCTCCCGCACCGGCCGGTAAATCATCCCGGCCTGGCAGAAGCGACAGCCCCGGGTACAGCCCCGGGCAATTTCCACATTCAAGCGGTCATGGACAATCTGGGGGTAGGGCACCAGCGGGCGGGTCAGCAGTGGTAACTGGTTGAGATCGACCACCAAACGTTTGCTGATGCGCGGCCGACGGCCGCGGGGAATAATCTCCTGAAGATAGCCCTGGCTATCAAATACCATGTCAAAGTGGGCCGGGACATAAACTCCGGCCAAGTCCTCCAGAGCGGTCCATAATTCCGCCCGGCTGCCGCTGGCCTCTTTCCAGGACTGCACTACTTCGGCTACTTCCAGGATGACTTCTTCACCGTCGCCGATCACCAGGGCGTCAAAAAACGGCGCTACTGGCTCGGGGTTGAAACAGGCCGGGCCGCCGGCAATGACCACCGGATCATGGTCGCCGCGTTGTTGAGCCAACCAGGGAACGCCGCCTAGTTCAAGGATGGTCAAAAGATTAGTATAGCTCAGTTCATACATCAGGCTGACCCCGAGCAGGTCAAAGTCCCGCAACGGCGTGCCCGATTCCAGGCTGGTCAAGGGCCGGCGCCGCTTACGGAGTTCCTGTTCCAGATCCAGGGCCGGAGCATACGCCCGCTCAGCCCAGATTTCGGGCTCGCGGTTAAGAATCTGGTAGAGCAGTCCCAACCCCAGATGCGACATGCCGATTTCATAAAGATCAGGGAAAATCAACGCGACCCGCAGCTTGACAGAGTGGGGGTCTTTGTGGACCGCATTAATTTCGGTGCCCAGATAACGACTGGGGCGCTGGACCAGGGCCAGGAGATTATCGAGTTTCGAGTTTCGAGTTTCGAGTTCTGAGACTTGGGCTGATTTTAAAATATTATATACCATAAAAGGTTTGGGATTGGTATTAATAGACCGGGGCAAAAATTATCTCGGCTGCGTATTTTGCTACCGGCAAGATGCCGGTGCCACCAAGGAATAGGTTAAAATTAATTAAATGGCTGTGATAAGATAGACTTAGCTTTCAACCTTAATAACTAACAACTTGCCACCAGATGCAACGCGGCCCGAAAATCCAAAGTGCCGGCATACAGCGCCCGGCCAGTGATCACCCCGATCACCCCGTCGGCCGCCAGCGGCAGCAGATTTTCGATATCGGTCAGGGTGGAAACGCCGCCAGAGGCAATGACCGGCAGCGGCACGGCCTGGGCCAGGCGTTGGGTAGCGGCGATATTGGGGCCGGTCTGCATGCCATCGCGCTGAATATCGGTATAAATCAAAGCCGCCGGTTTGAGCGGCACCAACTCGGCCGCCACTTGCACCGCGTCCTTGGCACTATCCTCGGTCCACCCCTCTACTGCCAGTTGACCGTCGCGGGCGTCCAGGGCAATGGCGATCTGCCCCGGATAGCGGGCACAGGCCTGAGCTACCAGTTCCGGGTCTTTTAATACCGCGGTGCCCAGAATGACCCGGCTAATCCCTAGATCGAGGTAGGCGGCCAGGGTTTCCAGGGTGCGCACGCCGCCGCCTAATTGGATGGGGATGCGAAGCTGCCGCCGCAACCGCCGAATAACCGCCTCATTTACCGGTCGCTGGCTGAAGGCGCCGTCCAGGTCAACGACGTGCAGCCAGGCCGCGCCCTCATCCTGCCAGCGTTGGCCCATGGCCACCGGATCATCGCTATAGATCGTCTCCTGCTCCTTGATCCCCTGACGCAGGCGCACGCATTTACCACCTTTAATATCGACTGCCGGAATAATGAGCACTAGCAGAGTTCCTTATCAGCAAATCTAATAATAACTTAAATTATATATCATTTGAGCTCTCATACCAAGTTCCCCCCCAAGCCTCAGGCCCGCCACAGATAGCTGGTCGCCGTTGGGACCCCTTCTGGATTTAAGGTTACCAGCCCCCAACCGCAACCGTGATGGCCCTGTTCGGATGGTACGGCCAGGTCTGGCGGAAATTGAGCCGGAGTCCCTTGCCGAACATCAGGGCGCGGCCAGGCCAGGGCGGGCATTCCCTGAAAGGTCCAGCAGTGTTGCTGGATATGCAGATCATGATGGACATGGCCATGAATAAAGGTCACCCGGTCGAAACCGGCAAATCGGTCCAGCACCTCCGGCCCGTCCTCAGTATAATAGTACCAGGGCTTATAGAGCAGATAGAGCGGGGCGTGGGAACATATGACCAGCGGCGTCGAGCGTGGCATCCCGGATAATTCGGCCGCCAGCCACTGTTGTTGGGCACGGCCTACCCGAAATACCCCGCTGCCGTGCTGATCAGCCTGCCAGACGGTATGGAGGCCCAGAAAATGGACCCCCCGAAAACCAAATGAAAATTGGGGGCTGCCAAACCAACGCGGCCAGGGCTGACCTGCGTGGGGGAGGCCGTCATGTTCGCCCATCACCAGACGCAGCGGGGCCTGTAAGCTGCTAAGAATCTGATGCCCTAATTTGAGTCCCTCGGGGTGGCCCTGATGGGCCAGATCACCCCCGAACAGGACCAGATCGGGCCGGGGCCGCAGGGCATTGATCTCCGCCACCGCCCGGGTTAGGGCCTGCGCCTGGGGCCGCCCCTGATCGCCATCGATTAGATGGGCATCGGACAGATAAGCCAGCCGTAGGGCCGACCGGTCGGCGCCCCGGGCTGAACTCCAGTTCAGGCAGGGAAAGTGGCTGAGGGCCCAGCCGCTGATCAGGCCCAGGCCTAATTTTCGGAGAAATTCCCGGCGCTGCATGGCTTCCACTCCTTTAGCAAAAGACCAATAATCAACCTATAACATGCCCTTGGTGGAAGGCACGCTGGAAAGCCGCGCCTCCAGGGACGTGGCTTGATCCAAGGCCCGGCCCGCGGCCTTAAAAATCGCCTCAATGATGTGGTGGGTATTTTCGCCATAAGGCACCTGGATATGCAGGGTCAGCCCGGCATGTTGGCCTACGGCGCGCCAGAATTCCTTGACTAGCTGGGGGTCAAAGCGGCCGCCGCCGGGCAGAAAGCTGACCTGATAGACCAACAAGGGACGATTGCTCAGGTCTACCGTCACCTGGGCCAGAGCCTCGTCCATGGGTACTACAGCCCGACCATAACGCCGGAAGCCGGGGCGTTCCTGCACCGCCTGCCACAGGGCCTGGCCCAGGCAGATGCCGATATCTTCAACGGTGTGATGATCATCGACCTCCAGGTCGCCCTGGGCTTTGAGCTTCAGGTCAAAAAAACCGTGGGCGGCAAACAGATGTAACATATGATCTAAAAAAGGGATACCGGAATCAAGTTCCACTGCCCCCCGGCCATCCAGTTCCAGCTCCAATTCAATCTCGGTTTCACGGGTCTGGCGGTAAACTCGGGCGGTGGGCGACATAGTGCTGGTCTCCTTCTGAAGGTGGAAAGTTAATTGTATTCTTTCGGGCCTTTTTATAATATATAAAATTGATTTAATTTTCTAACATTTTATCCGGGCATCAATGGGAAAGTCTTGGGGCCGGGCGGTATCCCGGCTCAAATTCTGGTCGGAGGTTAATCATTATCTATGTTAGTGATTAGGATACCGAACGGCGAGGACCAGCCGCTGAGCCATACCTTTGAGGTCAGAAACGCCGGGAAGGCATCGTTAGTAATCGAACGTCTGGACCCGGACTGTGCCTGCACCCTGACCGATTATGATCGACGTATCGCCCCCGGTGCGGTGGGGAAGATCACCCTGACCATTGAACCCTATTCGGTAATCCACCAATTTAGCAAAAAAACTGAAGTCTTCACCAACGATCCGCAACGTCCGGTAGCTGTCCTGGAACTCTGCGGCCATGCCAAGCCGTTCATTGAGATTCAGCCCCGCCATATCATTCGTTTTCAGGGAAATCCCCAGGAACCCCACTCGGCCCAGGTCCGCCTGGTTTCCAACCTGCTCACCCCGCTTCGGCTTACCGGCTATTCTACCGATATTGCCGATAAAATTAATGTCACTATCGAAGCCCTGAATCCCGGAAAAGTCTTTGTGGTCCAGGTCAGCAATCGATACCGTCAGGTCGGCAAGTACAAAGGCAAAATTCTCATCCACACCAATAGTGAGCAGCGTCCCCGCCTGATCCTGCGGGTTTTTGCGGATCTTTACCCGCCTTCGGCCATAAACCCCTGATCCCGGGGCGCCGGGGATGGGGTTGCCGCCGTCGCCGGGGCTGGCGGGGGAAGGAGCATCTCGTTCAGCAGGTCGCTGGCAAAGCGCCGCATCACCTGGCGGACCATCAACTCGGACTCCATGCTAGTCGGATGGCGGGGATTTATCGGCCAGGTAACTTGGACCTGATCCTGAAAGGCATAGACGACTTCCGGCCCCCGACTAATAACTCCAGCGACCTTCAGGGTGGCCTGACTTTTGCCGCTTAGATAGCGGAGCACCGGACCGCGCAGGTGAAGTTGTGAAACCTGGCCTGCCAGCGTATAATCCGCCTCCTGGGCTTTAAGAGGCAGGCCGTTGTTTTCCAGGGCTGTGAGCAATTCTTCCCGAAAAAATCTCTCCGCTAAGGATTTATCGACCCCAGTTACCTGTTCAAAGGAAAAATCCTTCAGGCGGTAGCTTGCCGGGACGGGTTTAAAATCCGGCGATTGATAGTAGGCGGTCAGATAGCGGCCTGGGGTCAGAGGCAGTCCCTGCAGTATCGGGGTATGCCAGACCGGGGTACAGCCCGCCCCGTTTCCGCACCATAAAATTATTGACAGCCAAAAGATTATCGCCTCGCGCATGACTTTTTCCATATCATAAAACTCTGGTTGATGACAAGCAGTTAACTCAGAACTCCCTGACAACCGCGGGGTCAATTAATTTAACCCAGCAGTTTAACAATTTGCCATGCCCCCTAAAAAGTTATATAAAGGAAAAAGTCAACGCATCATTTAGTCGAAAGGGACTTAGGATCCAGATCGGAAGGGG
>MUKC01000100.1 GCA_002049795.1 Desulfobacca sp. 4484_104
GAACGTTGCACGGTCTTTATGGAATCCGATCTGGTCCATTATCAGCAGCAGGGCATGGCCAAAGATGACCTGGTGGCCGGCCTGTCGTATTCCATCGTGCAGAATTATCTCAATAAGGTGGTGGAAGACCGGCGCATCGGCAATACCATCTTCTTCCAGGGGGCGACCGCTGCCAACCGCGGCATGGTGGCGGCCTTTGAGGCGGTGCTGAACAAAAAGATCACCGTGCCGCCGCACCATGATGTGACCGGGGCCATCGGCGCGGCGATCCTGGCCTGCCAGGAGCGCACCTGGAAGACCTCTAAATTTAAAGGCTTTGACCTGGCCGATCGGGAATATGAGATTACTTCCTTTGAATGTAACGGCTGCCCCAATCATTGTGAAATTCGTCAGGTTAAGATAACCGGAGAAAAGCCGTTGTTCTATGGCGGGCGCTGCGAAAAGTACGAAGTCCAGCGTGAGCAGGCACAGGTAGAGCTGCCTGATCTGTTTAAAGAACGGGAGGCCTGGCTGTACGGCGACGAGCCCCCGGCTGAAGGTCGGCGCGGCCCTATCGGCCTGCCGCGCGTAATGTTCTTCCACGAATTAATGCCGTTTTTCCGGGCTTTTTTTGAATCCTTGGGTTTTACCGTAGTCTATTCCTGGACCTGCTGGAAGCCGGTGTAAAGAAGATCTTTTTGCCCAGCGTCATTGACATTGAACATCCCAATCCCGAAATCCGCCAGGGGGTGGTCTGCCCGTTGGCCCAGACTTTGGCTAATGTGGTTCCATCCACTATCAATTTTAATAACTATGGGGCCAAGCTCTATTCGCCGGTAATCTATTTCGGTCGCGGCCCCAAAGAGCTGCGGCGCTCCCTTAGGACCCTGGGCAAGCAATTAAAGGTGTCGCCTTTTGCTATCGAGCGCGCCACACGTTGTGGTGAGACGGCAATGACCAATTTTTATCGGACCATTCAGGCCCGGGGTCGGGAGATTATGCAGCAGTTAGGCCCACAAGAGCTGGCCATGGTCATTGTCAGCCGGCCTTATAATGGTTTTGATCCGGGGGTCAATCTCAATTTGCCCCGCAAATTGCGGCAGTTAGGCCAGTTGGCGATCCCCATGGACTTTTTGCCCCTGGATGAAGTCCAAGACGTCGAAGATATCAAGCCGATGTATTGGCGCTACGGGCAGAAAATCTTGTCAGCCGCTGAACTGATCCGCAATGATCCGCGCTTGCAGGCCATTTATGTGACTAACTTCGGTTGTGGCCCGGATTCCTTTATCCAGCATTTCTTCAAAGACAAAATGCGGGGCAAACCCTATTTAGAGATTGAGATTGATGAGCATTCCTCCGATGTCGGGGCCGTAACCCGGCTGGAGGCCTTTATGGATAGCCTGAAAAATGTCCCCTACCAGCCGTTTCAGAAACCGGCCTCGCCTTACCGTCGGCGGATCAAAGACCCCATGCAACGCAAGATCTTCCTGCCGCCGATGACGGATCACGCCCTGGCGCTGGTGGCGGCGTTTCAGGCCTGTGGCGTGGACTCCGAGGCCTTGCCGGAATCGGACGAGGAAACCTTAATCCTGGGCCGGAAATATACCTCGGGCAAAGAATGCTATCCCTGCATCTTGACGACCGGCGATATGGTCAAGATGGTCCAACGGCCCGACTTTGATCCCGAGCATAGCGCCTTTTTTATGCCTTCCGGCTATGGGCCCTGCCGGTTTGGCCAGTATCATCGCTTCCAACGTTTGATTTTAGATGAGCTGGGCTATGCCCAGGTGCCCATCTATGCCCCGGACCAGAGTGAAACCATGTACGAAGAATTGGGCATGGTGGGCAGGACCGGGTGCTGCGGGAGGCCCGAGAGGGCTTTGAGAGTTTAACCATGAACGGCGATGGCGAGAAGCCGGTGGTAGGCGTGGTGGGCGAAATTTACACCCGAGCCAATAAATTTGCCAACGAAAACGCGGTTCGCAAAATCGAGACCCTGGGCGGCGAAGCCTGGCTGCCGCCGATCGGTGAATGGCTACTCTATGTCAACTACACCGCCAAGGTCCGGGCCCGCTATCTGAAACGCTATATGAATTTCCTGGAAGTTTATCTGACCGAACGGCAACAGAAAAAACTGGAACACCATTTAGAGCAGATTTTCCAAGGGAGTTTGAAGAATCTCTGTGAACCGGGCATCGCCGAAACCATTGCTTACGCCAACGGCTACCTTGACCCCTCCTTTGAAGGGGAGGCCATCCTGAGCATCGGCAAGTCCAAGGATTTTATCCATAAAGGGGCCTCGGGGCTGGTGAACATTATGCCCTTCACCTGCATGCCGGGAACCGTGGTCAACGCCCTGTTCAAGCGCTTCCGGGAAGAGCACGACAATATCCCGTTTATTAACCTGGTCTATGATGGCCAGGAGCAGACCAACACCCGCACCCGCTTGGAAGCCTTTATGTACCAGGTACGGCAATTTCAAAAATATCGCCGTTCCTGACGGCATGCTTGAGTCAGGCGTGCCCAAGTACAACTTGGGCACGAGGGCCAATTCATGTTTAAACTTATTCCCAAGTTGTACTTGGGAATAATGGATTTACTTGTTAAGCCATAAATCCCCCTACCCGGAGGTCTGATATGCCGATTTGCCCCCGATGTCAACGAGAGATTCCTGCTGGAGATAAATTTTGTCCCAATTGTGGTTATCAGCTAGAATCAGCCTCCCCGGTCAGCTCTGAGAGCGCAGCAGAAAATACTTCCTCCCGCGCGGGGGCTGGTCCGGAGCTCATTATCGTCAGCCACTATCAGGTTAAAACCGGCTATTATCTCAAGACCGGCTGGGAACTTTTTAAGCAGAATATCCCCGGCTTTGTCGGCTTTACAATCCTGGTATTCCTGGTCCCGATCGTCTTGATTGGTCTGCTCGGTCGGGTCGGTCAGCTAGTCCACCTGATCATCAACGGCCCTTTGTCGGCTGGCTGGTTGGTGGTGAGCGCCAAGCTTATCCAACGGCAGCCTACGCAATTCGGCGATTTCTTTGCCGGCTTTCGATTTTTTTTACCATTGCTGCTTTATACCATTGTCGGGGCGGTGCTGATCTCGCTGGGTTTTTTGTTGCTGATCATACCAGGAGTTTACCTCTTCGTCGGTTATACCTTTGCCGTCCTGTTCATCCTGGATCGGCGTCTGGATTTCTGGCCCGCCATGGAATCCAGTCGCAAAAGCGTGCACCAGCAATGGTTTGCGGTCTTTGTCTTTATATTGATAATCGTATTGATCAATCTGGGCGGGGCGCTGTTGGCCGGAATCGGCCTGTTAGTCACCATCCCCTGGTGTATGTGCGCCATTACCGTGGCGTTTGATGACATCTTCGGCCTGAAGGCGACTTCCTATTAAGGCGTGCCCAAGGACAACTTGGGCACGAAGAAAAAACTTGCATAACTCATTCCCAAGTTGTCTTGGGAACGAGTCAAAGGGAAATTGCTGTCCTCCGATCTGGTAGAAGTAGCGGTTAGCCTACCTATATATCAAACCCTGACCTATCGTCTGCCCGCGGCGCTGATCAACGCCGCCCAGGTGGGGGTGACGCTCCGGGTGCCGGTGGGAAAACGCTCGGTCACCGGTTACCTGTTGGGTCCGGCCGGACATCCCCCCTCGGTAGCTCTGCGGGAAGTGCAGGCCGTTCTCGATCCGGTGCCCCGTTTTGGTCCGGACCTGGTCCCGTTTTATCGCTGGCTGGCGGATTATTACCACTACCCGATCGGCGAAGCCCTGAAAACCGCCATCCCGGGTGGCGCTCAGTCCCGGCCGGTCCGCCCGGAGCGCTGGGTCCGACTGGTCCGGCCACCAGAATCGTCTGCCCGTTCCAGGCGTTTGAGTGCAAAGGCCCGGGCCATTTTAAAATACTTACAAGAAACTCCGTGTTTACCAGTCGCGGTGCTGGCCCGCCATTTTCCCCAGCCCTATGCCACCTTGCAACGCTTGGCCCGGGATGGCCTGATAATTCTGGAAGACCCGCCCCGCGCCTATGACCCGTGGGCTGAGCAATCGCCTGCTACCGGCCTGGAAATTCCAGCCTTAGGGACTGAACAGGAGCAAGCCTTAAGGGCTATCGTCGCAGGTCTGGCGGGAAGCAAATTCGCGTCATTTCTCCTACACGGGGTGACGGCCAGCGGCAAAACCGCGGTTTATCTGGCCGCGGCCCAGGAGGCTCTAAGCCAGGGACGTACCGCCCTAGTGCTGCTCCCCGAGATTGCCCTGACCCACCCCATTGGCCTGGCCTTCCGGCACCGTTTCGGGCCACGGGTAGCGATTTGGCATAGCGGCCTGTCGGAAACAGCCCGGTTGGAGCAGTGGCGGCGCATCATCCAGGGGAAGATCGAGGTGGTGGTCGGGGCCCGCTCCGCGGTCTTTGCGCCCCTCCCCCGCCTGGGGCTGATCGTGGTGGACGAGGAACACGATACCTCTTATAAAAACGAGGGTGGCCTGCCCTATCAGGCCCGCGATCTGAGCCTGTATCGCGGCCAACAGGCCAGGGCCACGGTAGTGTTGGGTTCGGCCACGCCTTCGATCGGCTCTTTCCACCGGGCCCAGCAGGGTAAACATGGTTATTTATGCCTTTCCCAGCGGGTCACTCCCCACCAGCAACCCGAGATTCATTTAATCAATCTCCGGGAGCATCGGGAACGGCGTCGCCTGCCGATCATTGCTACCCCCTTACGTCTCGCCCTGGCGGACACCTTGGCGCGGGGCGAACAGGCGCTGTTGTTTTTAAACCGCCGGGGTTATGCCAATTTTTATTTTTGTCTGTTTTGCGGCCATGTGTTTCAATGTCCGGCCTGTAGTGTAACCTTAACCCACCATCAGCAGGCCCAGAAGTTAATCTGCCATTATTGCGGCTATAAACAAGCCCTGCCCGAGCATTGCCCCCATTGCCAAGCCACGGCCCTGAAACGTTATGGAGTGGGGACCGAAAAGGTTGAAAGTGAGGTTTGCAAGCTGTTTCCGGCGGCCCGGATAGCGCGTCTGGATCGCGATACCGCGCCGCGCAGCCAGCAGGCGGTGGCGATCTTAGAGGACTTCGCAGCCCAACGGTTGGATATTCTGGTCGGGACGCAGATGATCACTAAGGGCCATGATTTTCCCCAGGTAACGCTGGTAGGGGTCATCGTCGCGGACCTGAGCCTCTATTTCCCGGAATATCACGCCGGGGAGCGGACTTTTCAGCTTCTGGCCCAGGTGGCCGGACGGGCCGGACGCGGCGCGACTCCCGGGCGGGTGTTGATTCAGACCTTTAACCCGGAGCATTATGCCTTAAAAGCCGTCCAACAGTTGGATTATCAGGCTCTGTACGAGGCCGAGACCGAGGCCCGCCGCGCCTTGGGGTATCCGCCATTTACCCGCCTGGCCCTGCTCCGGCTCAGCGGTCCCCAGGCGCCACGGGTGGAAACCAGCGCCCAGCAGGTGGCTGCCTGGCTTAGAACCGCGATCCAGACCGATAGTCAGATACGCGATTATTTAAGGGTATTAGGCCCGGCCCCAGCGCCCCGGGCCCGCCTGAAACACCGTTACCGCTGGCACCTGCTGCTCAAAAGCTATGGCCGCCGCCCTCTACATCAGGTACTAAGCCGGTTGCGAGGAAAGGCCGGGCCACTGGTAGGTCATGACGTGACCTTAACTATCGACGTCGATCCGGTCAATCTGATATAAAATAGAACATTCTAAAAATTTTTCTTGCCTGAGCAGAGGAGTGCTTATGAGACCGGTAAAAATCGGCTTTGTGGGAACCGATGGCCGAAGTTTTCTGGCGGCGCTAGAGACCAGCCGCTCCAAAAGTGAGCTTTATCCAGGTAAATATCGGGGCGTGGTGGTCAGGGGGACCGGGGCCATGCCCCCTTTTGCGCAGCAGCGGCACTGGCCCGTCGATTTTATCCCGGTGGCCGATAATTCGGTGGAGGCCTATGCTGCAGCTCTGAACCACGCCTTTGAGGAGAAAACTTTAGATTTAGCCCTGATCATGCCCGAAGCCTTAATTTTTGAGGGCCTGGTGGATAAGCTGGCCGCCGCCGGGCACGGCGACCGGGTCATTGGTTTAGATCGGCAGGGAGCTTTTATCGAAGCCGATAAGATCGCCGGTAAACGCCTCTGTCAGGCGGCCGGTATTCCGGTGGCCCCGGCCTGGCAAGAGGTAGAGGCCCGAAATTATGGCGCGGTGCTGGCCACTTGCTTGGACTACCTTCATGACTTCGGCGGCGCGGTGCTCAAATATCCTTATAGTGCGGGGGGCAAGGGGGCCCGGATCATCTTAAACACCTGGGAAATCCGGGACGTTTATGAAACATTAATGAACGATTATCAAGAGGATTACCGCCAACAGTGTGGGAAAAAAGCCCCCTGGCCCTTGCTCATCGAAGCGCGCATGTCGGGGGTAGAAATCAGTTTTACGATTTTGGTGGATAAATACGGACATTACCAGATCTTGCCCACGGCCATGGACTATCCGGAAAGATTCGCGGGGCCGCCGGGCCTGGATAATCCCATTACCGGCGGCATGGGCTCAATTTCGCCCCATCCTCTGGAAACGCCGGCCTTGATGGACCTGGCCCAGGAGAGCATCGCCCAGCCGCTGATCGCCCAGATGCGCCAGCAAGGCATCCTGCGGCCCTGTGTCCTATATCCCGGCTGCTTTGCCTCTTTTGCGGCGGATTTTAGACCCCGAGCGCTGCGGGTCTGCGAAATCAATATCCGCCCCGGAGAGCCGGAATTTCAGCCCATTGTCAAGCGCCTGCGCAATCTGGGGGCGCTCCTCCAGGCCGCGATAGCGGGCAACCTGCAGGAGGTGGCTCCGGAAGTCAGGGCCGACCAGATCTCCTTGTGCCTGGCCTTAGTTACCGGTCCGGGTGGCCCGCAACAACAGAAAGGTTACCCCTGGTCGTTAACCAAAGGCGAGGTGGTGGAGATCGACTTCGATTATTTTGATAAAAAGCGGATTACGGTAATTCCGTCCGCCATGGCTTATGATAGGGACGGCAATTTTAAGTCCGATGGCTCGCGAGTAGTCTTTCTGGATGCCAATGCCACCCTCAGGTCAACACAAAAACGCGGGCAAGTGGTGGACAACTTGCGGCAACGCCTGTTGAACGCTTATGATCAAGGTAAAATCCGGGTGATTCCGCGGGAAGATGAGCAGGGCAACCGCCTGGCCGTCCGGCGGGACATCGGCGAGCATTATAAAAAAGCCGAAAGTTTAAGCCAGCTATAAGCTATCCCCGCGGCCGGATATTTAAGCCGGGCGTTTTATGCTTGATAAATGATCCGCCTAGCAGTATTAAATGTAATAATACCAGATGATCACGGAGGTGGACGAAAATGGCGGAAGCAGCTCAGATCGAAACCTTTAGAGATAAATATCAGAACCTGGAAAAAATCTGGTCAGGAACCTCTTTTAGCAATTGCGGAGAAGCCAGAAACCTGTTAGCTGAACTCCCGGTGTCCCGGGTGCCGGGGCCTGCCAAAGATTATCCCCACATCTATGTCGGGATTCTGGATAACGTTTTTGGGCAGCTGATGCACACTTTGGTAACCTGTGAGGGTATTATAAAAGATCGACACGCCGATATTCTGGAGTGTTTTATCAGACCTATTTTTAATCCCGATAATACCATCCTGGAATTTAATCTCCGTTATAAGACAACCGCCGGAGAAGAAGTAACCAAAACTTATGAAGTAATCCGGAACGGCGACCGGAGCTATGTCTTCTATTCATGATAAACCCTGTAAGTGAAAGGCCGAAGGGAATTTTTTTTGACGTGTGTCTGCGGTGCGAACCAGGCGCATCTGATGAATCGGGATAATATTCTGCCGGCCGAGATTCTGGTCAATCTTTATTGCCCCCAGTGTCAGCACTTGGCGGTGTGGAATCCCGCCACCATGATCGAAGATAAGGGCTGGATCCTGGAATATGACCTGGAAGCCGCTCAGTTCTTCTTTTGGAAAAGGCGGGGTCAGCAACCGATAACACCGGAATTTCTGTTTGACGAGGGTTATTGTAGCTGGCACGGCATGACGCCTTTAGATCTGGAGGAAAGCGCCCGCATCCATCGCGAATTAGCGCCGCTGTTGGCCCAAGATCGACTGATCTATATCAATCGCTTAAAAGAAGAGTGGGTTGGCTATGTGGCCCAACTCAAGGCCGATGGTTGGCGCAAGGCGCAAAATACTTGAGCTGATATAGAACCCCCAAGGCAGATGGAGCTGGGTAAATATTTATCGGTAAAGTGGCGGGATCAGAAGGATGCAGGGATAATCGGCGGGGAGACGTTTGAATCGGCCAAGGGTTCTGGCGGCTTCCAGCGTATTCAATGGCAGTGTTATGACCAGCAAAACTTCTGCTACACCTTTATGGCCTCCTGCGAGCCCCCAGTTTGATCGCTACTGGGGGGAGAGGCAACGGCTGATTGATTCCGTAAAATTCAGCCGGTAAAAGTAGCCTGGCAAACAGGGCAGTACTCTTGGGGGCCTAAGATTTAGGCCCCTTTTTATTGAGGGATATGATTAATCTAAAGGATATTATCACGGCCCAGGAGCGCCTGCGCGGCTTAGTCCTCCACACCCCGCTGATCTATTCCCAAACCTTGAATCGCCTGGCCCACCGGGAAATTTTCCTCAAGCTGGAAAATCTACAAATTACCGGTTCTTTCAAGCTCCGAGGTTCACTTAACAAAATCAAAAGCTTGGCCGCAGCGGGCCCGGTGACCGGGGTAGTGGCCGCGTCGGCCGGTAATCACGCTCAGGGAGTGGCCTATGCTGCCTGGCAATTGGGAATTCCCGCGACCATTGTCATGCCTCAGTGGGCTTCTATTTCTAAGCAACTGGCCACCGAGGGTTATGGGGGTCAGGTCATCCGTCAGGGCCCGGATCTGGCGACGGCCCTGGCGCAGGCCCAGGAGTTGGCCCAGACCGGTCTGACCCTGATTCACCCCTTTGATGATCCCGAAATTATCGCCGGACAGGGGACCATGGGCCTGGAAATTTTGGAGGCGCTGCCCACCCTGGATAGTGTCGTGGTCGCGGTCGGGGGTGGCGGTTTGGCGTCCGGAATTGCAGTGGCACTGAAAGAAAGTAAGCCTCAGGTGCGCGTTATCGGCGTGCAGGCTGCTGAGGTCCCGGCAGCTCGGGCGGCGTTGGACGCGGGCCAGCCGGTAAGTGTAGCGGCCGCGTCGACCCTGGCCGATGGCATCAATGTCACCCGGTTGGGAGAACACACTTTCCCCCTGCTGCAGCGCTATCTGGACGAGCTGGTGCTGGTCAGCGAGGCCCAGATTGCTGAGGCTTTATTGCTGTTATTAGAACGCAAAAAAGTGCTGGCCGAGGGCGCCGGGGCCGTGTCGGTGGCCGCCCTGCTGGGACCGCTCAAGGACTGCGACTTAGGAAACCAGGTAGTAGTGGTGATCAGTGGCGGCAATATTGACATTCCCCTGGTAGGACGGGTTTTGCAATGGGGGCTGATCCACTCGCAGCGCTGCTTGATCCTACGGGTAGTGCTGCCTGATATTCCGGGGGCGCTTGGCACCTTGTCCACCCTGCTGGGCCAGCTCAGCGCCAACATCCTGCACATTTATCATGACCGCCGTTCGCCTGACTTGCCCCTGGATCAGACCCGGGTACAAATTGATCTGGAAACCCGCGGCCCCAAACACTGCCAACAGATCACTGAGGCCCTAACTAAAGCCGGTTACGCCGTTGAATCAAAATAAGGAAATCTTTTGGGCCTAAAGGATTAGTTCAATCAGCTAACAATGCCAGATCAGCCCTGCCTGTTGCGAGGCTGAGGTATCGCTATTCTCGGTTTGCAATCCTGGGCTAAGTGCGTTAAACTCCCGATATATGGAAAAAGCCGAGCGTTTCATCAGTCCCCAACGGCAGCCTGAGGACCTGGGTCTGGAGCCGGGTCTAAGACCCCGGTCGCTGGCCGAATTTGTCGGTCAGGATGAGGTCAAGAGGAACCTGGAGATTGCCATTGCTGCGGCCCAGGGCCGGGGCGAGGCGCTTGATCATATCCTCTTGCATGGCCATCCGGGGCTGGGGAAAACTACCCTGGCCTTTATTATTGCCCAAGAACTGGGGGTGGGGATCAAAACCACCTCCGGGCCGGTGATCGAACGGGCCGGAGACCTGGCGGCGCTTTTGACCAATCTGCAGCCCGGCGATGTGCTGTTTATTGATGAGGTGCATCGTCTGCCGCGGGTCGTGGAAGAGATTCTCTATCCGGCCATGGAGGATTTTAAGCTGGATCTGATTATCGGCCAGGGTCCGGGGGCCCGGGCGATTAGATTAGAGCTGCCCCGCTTCACCCTGGTGGGGGCCACGACCCGGGCCGGACTCCTCACCCCGGCGCTGCGGGATCGCTTCGGCTTAATGCTGCGGGTCGAATTTTATCACCCCGATCACCTGGAGATTATCACCAAACGCACCGCGGCGCTCTTACAGGTAGAGATTGACCCCGACGGAGCCCGGGAGATTGCCCAACGGTCACGGGGGACGCCGCGCATCGCCAACCGGCTGTTAAAACGGGTACGGGATTATGCCCAGGTCCGGGAAGATGGCCGCATCACTCGCCAAGTCGCGGATGCCGGTCTCAACCTGCTGGAGGTCGATAACCAGGGCTTTGACCGCATGGATCGCAAGATTCTGTTGACCATCATGGAGAAATTCGACGGCGGGCCGGTGGGGATTGACACCCTGGCCGCGGCCTTGTGCGAGGAGCGGGATACCCTTGAGGATGTATACGAACCCTTTCTGATTCAGTGCGGCTTTTTAAACCGCACCCCGCGGGGGCGCATGGCGACCCGTCTGGCTTTTGAGTATTTCGGTAAGCCCTTGAGAAAGGTTCTATATCCAAGTTTATTCGAGTAAACCACTAAATAGGGATTTGAACCTTGAAGCTGGAAATGCCGGTGAGAACAGCCTGGTGCCGTTATTGTGGCCAGGAAAGCCCATTTATTTCAAGAACCTTGGGTTTTTGTGCTAGTTGTATCCGCCAGCATTTTGACGAAGTCTGGCCAGAAATCGACAGACTGCATCAGGCCAGCCGCCAGGCCTTTCGACTGCCAGTACGCCCCCCGCGGGATCCCACTGGTAAGCTCTGCACCCTGTGTTTCCAGGCCTGCCGCATTCCGGAGGGGGAAGTCGGCTATTGCGGGGCCCGGCGGGTCGAAGCTGGCCAGTTGCGGGGCGGCGGGCCGGCCGGGGCGCGGCTTAGCTTTTACCATGATCCGCTGCCCACCAACTGCGTGGCCGATTGGTTCTGTCCCGGCGGCACCGGCCGCGGCTATCCCCATTATGCCCATCGCCCCGGACCGGAACATGGCTACCTCAATCTGGCCGTCTTTTACCATGCCTGCAATTTTAATTGCCTGTACTGCCAGAACTGGCATTTCAAAAAATGTACCTTTACCAGTCCGGCCGTCTCCGCCCGGCAGTTGGCGGCCGCGGTTCAGGCCAACACGGCCTGCCTCTGTTACTTTGGCGGCGATCCTACACCGCAATTGCCCAATGCCCTGGCCACGGCGCGTCTGATCCGACATCAGCCGTTGGCCTCCGGGCGCCCGGTGCGCATCTGTTGGGAGACCAATGGCGCCATGCAGGCGCGCTGGCTCAAACCGCTGGTCGCCAGTTGCCTGGACAATGGCGGCATCATTAAAATCGATCTCAAGGCCTTCAGTGAGGAGATCCATCTGGCGTTATGCGGAGTCAGCACTTCCCAGACCCTGAAGAATTTTGCCGCTCTGGCGGCCCGCGCGCGGGAGCGACCCGAGGTGCCGCTGCTCATGGCCAGCACCCTCATGGTGCCGGGGTATGTTGATTTAGCAGAAATTCACGGCCTGGCCCGGTTTATTGCCACCCTCAATCCGGATATTCCTTACAGCCTGCTGGCCTTTTATCCCCAGTTTTACCTTAATGACCTGCCGGTGACCTCGCGCGATTTTGCCTTACAGGCCCAACAGGTGGCCCTGGCGGCCGGGGTTAGAAACGTCCACCTGGGCAACATTCATCTGCTGCATTAAGCCCCGCGGCTTCTCAGGAAACCAATGAGACGGCCCACCTTCCTTTACCAACAGTG
>MUKC01000015.1 GCA_002049795.1 Desulfobacca sp. 4484_104
AACGGGATTTATATTATCGACCTGCAAAAAACCGTACAACTTTTTAAAATTGCCTATGAATTCGTTGCCGAACAGGTCGCTCAGGGCGGGAAGGTCCTGTTTGTCGGAACCAAAAAACAGGCTCAGGATACCATATTTGAAGAATCGACCCGGTGCGGGATGTATCATGTCAATCACCGCTGGCTGGGTGGTATGCTTACTAATTTTCAAACTATCCGACGGTCCATTGATCGCCTTAAGAACTTTGAAAGCATGAAAGAGGATGGCAGCCTGAAACGCTTTCCCAAAAAAGAAATTCTCAACATGGAGAAAAAAGCGATTAAATTACAGAAAGCTTTGGGCGGCATCAAGGACATGACCCGGCTACCGGATATTGTTTATGTGGTTGATCCGCATCGGGAAAACATCGCGGTCCATGAAGCTCGCAAACTGGGGATTCCGGTGGTGGCCATTGTGGACAGCAACTGTGATCCCACGGAGATTGATTATGTCATCCCCGGCAATGATGATGCCATCCGGGCCATCCGGCTCTTGACTTCCCGGATTGCCAATGCCTGTCTGGAAGGTCTGAAGCGGATGGAAGAACGCCGACAGGCGGCAAGCGATAAGGCAGCGGAACTGGCGGCGGAGATGCCGGAAGCAGAGGTGGGTGCCGAACCGGTCGAAGCCGCGGCGGCCGCGGTTGAGCCCGGAGTTGAACCGGAATCTGAGACGTTAGAGCCCCAAGAAATCCATCCCTAAACCCAGGGCAAAGGGGAGAATCTTGCGGGTTCCCTATAATATTGAATAACTTGGTTGGTATCCAGCCGGAAAGCCATTGTTTCCTTCCCCCTTGATCGGGGGAGAGTCAGGGTGGGGGTGGAAAATATCTTATCATCTCCACATGAAAAAATTTATACCCACCTCCCCCAACCCGCTCCTACCAGGGGCGGGGGAGTTTTCGAATGAAAACTGGATAGTATTCCTCATTATTAAGTTAATTGACCCAGCCCTTAGGCGGCGACCGGATGCTGGAGTCAGCGCTGAGGAGATGATAAAGTTGGGCAAAGGAGGAAAGACTTGCAAATTACTGTGGAACAGATAAAAGAACTGCGTGATAAAACCAACGCCGGGATGATGGACTGCAAAAAGGCCCTGACCGAAACCCAGGGCGATATGGAGCAGGCGGTGGTCCTCTTGCGGCAGAAAGGGCTGGCTATTGCCCAGAAACGCTCCGGACGGGAGACCAGCGAGGGTCTGATCCATTCCTATATTCATTTCGGCGGCAAGATTGGGGTCCTCGTTGAAGTGAATTGCGAAACCGATTTTGTAGCCCAGACCTCAGCCTTCCAAGAATTTGTCAAAAATTTGGCCATGCAAATTGCGGCGACTAATCCGGTATGTATTAGACGGGAAGATCTCCCTCTGGAGTTGCTGGACAAAGAGCAGGCCATCTTTCGGGCTCAGGCCCTGGAGAGCGGCAAGCCCGAAAACGTCATCGATATGATTGTCGCCGGACGGCTTAAAAAATTTTACTCCGAGGCCTGTTTGCTTGAGCAACCCTATGTCAAAAATCCTGACATGCTCATTCAGGATTATCTGAATGAAGTGATTGCCCAGGTCGGTGAGAATGTTACTATCCGGCGGTTTACCCGTTACCAATTGGGAGCCGATTGAGCCGGTCGGCTCTTGTGATCGATACAACCTGTTTATCTAATTTAAGATAGCTTTTGTAGGGACAGAGGCCGCGTCTGGGGCCGGTGTCCCTAACCTAGGTTGGGGGGGAAGATTGGAGTCGCAGGGGCGTAGGCTCCGGCTCCTTTCCAACGGCAGACGACGGTAACTTATTTTTCCTCCGCCAACCCTGGGCAGTTAAACCACTAGCATGAATTCAACTAAACCCAAGTATTCTCGCGTCTTGTTGAAAATGAGCGGCGAAGCCCTGGCCGGAGAGCAGAAATTTGGCCTATGTCCGCAGACCGTGCGCACCATTGCCCGGGAAATCAAAGAGGTGGTTGATTTAAACGTGGCCATAGGGATAGTCATCGGCGGCGGCAACATCTTTCGGGGCGTGGCTGCCAGTGCCCGGGACATGGAGCGTAGCATCGCCGATCAGATGGGCATGCTGGCCACGGTGATTAACTCCCTGGCCTTACAGGATGCGCTGGAAAAGGCCGGGGTCCCTTGTCGGGTGATGTCGGCCATTGCCATGCCGGAAGTGGCCGAGCCGTACATTCGCCGCCGGGCCTTAGGACACATGGAAAAGGGTAGGGTGGTGATCTTTGCGGCCGGCATCGGCAGCCCCTATTTTACCACTGATACCGCTGCGGCCCTGCGAGCCACTGAAATGAGGGCCCAGGCCTTGCTGAAGGGCACCAAAGTCGACGGCGTTTATGATCGGGACCCCGCCCTGGATGCGCAGGCCACAAAATTTGAGCGGCTCAAATATCTACAAGTTATCCAACAGGGCCTTAAGGTGATGGACAGTACCGCGGTGACCATGTCCATGGACAATAAGGTCCCGATTATTGTCTTTAAACTCCTGGAGAGCGGCAATATGAAGAGAGTAGTTCAGGGCGAAAAGATCGGGACCCTGGTGGAGGGCGAAGAACATGAAAGATGAAATACTGAATGAGATGCGGCGGAAGATGGACCGGGCCCTGGAGGTATTGAAAAAAGATTTTTCCCGGGTTCGCACCGGCCGGGCGTCGGTGGCCTTGCTGGAGGGCATCAAGGTAGATTGTTACGGCACCACCATGCCGATCAACCAGGTAGCTTCTCTGGCCGCGCCCGAAAGTCGGTTGCTCACCGTGCAACCCTGGGACCCCAATATCATGGCGGAACTGGAAAAGGCCGTCCTGAAATCGGATCTGGGGCTGACGCCCAATAACGATGGTAAGATCATTCGGATTCCGATCCCAGCGCTGACTACCGAGCGCCGTAAGGAACTAGTCAAAACCATCAAGAAAATGGCTGAGGAAGGCAAAGTCGCCTTAAGAAACCTGCGTCGCGAAGCCAACGACCAGGTAAAGGACTTAAAAAAGGAAAAGCTTTTGGGCGAGGACGAGGCCTTCAAAGCGCAAGAAGAGGTCCAGAAAATCACCGATGACTATATCAAACAGGTAGATAGCCTGGCGGCGGAAAAAGAAAAGGAAATCATGTCGTTTTAAGCTGACTGGGGGTTTTCTTTGTCTGAGCTTATCCAACAACTAGAGCTGGGACGACTGCCGCAGCATGTGGCCATCATAATGGATGGCAATGGCCGTTGGGCCCGGCAACGCGGATTATCGCGCCTGCGCGGCCACCAGCAGGGGGCTGAATCGGTGCGCGTTATCGTTCGCACGGCCCGCGAGATTGGGATTCGCTACCTCACCCTGTACGCCTTTTCAGAGGAAAATTGGCAACGGCCGCGGAGCGAAGTACAGGCCCTGATGAGCCTGCTCAAGCATTACCTGCGCCAGGAACTGCCGGAAATGCAAGAAAACGGCATTGCCTTTCAAGTGATTGGCAATATCTCACAACTACCTTTAGGGGTCCAAAAGGAGATTGCCGCGACGATGGCGGCTACGGCGGCCAATCAGCAAATGACCCTGACCCTGGCTTTGAGTTATGGCGGGCGTTCCGAGATTGTCCAGGCCGCGCAAAGCGCCCTTAAAGATTTAGAAAGTGGCAGTTTGACCATTGCCGAGTTGACCCCGGAGCGTTTTTCAACTTACCTTTATACCGATTCCTACCCCGATCCGGATCTGCTGATCCGGACCAGCGGTGAGTTTCGCCTGAGCAACTTCCTGCTCTGGCAATTAGCCTATACCGAACTTTACTTTACCGAAACCTTGTGGCCGGATTTTCGCCAGAGCGCGTTTTTACAAGCATTATTGTCCTACCAGCAACGGGACCGCCGTTTTGGCCTTACTCAGGAGCAGATTGAGGCCCAGACGGTTTCGGCTTCTCGTTATTAAAATAATCTAATAGAGCCTGAGCTACGGCGCGGGGCAGACCAGGGACGGCGAGCAAGTCTTCCAGGCTGGCCTGACGTATGGCCGTCAGATCCGCAAACCGGCTTAACAGATTTTTTTGGCGTTGCGGTCCGAGGCCGGGGACCTGGGTCAGGACGGACTGTAAAGCTTCCTGGCGAGCCTGCTGGCGGTGGTAGCTCACCGCAAAACGGTGGGCCTCATCACGTAAATGCATCAGCAAGAGCAGACCCGGCGAACCTGGAGGCAGAAATAGCGGATTTTTGCGTCCCGGGAGATAAAGCCGATCCCGGACGACTTTGCCGGTCGTAGTGACGCCGGCCTTGGCCAGGCCAACTACCGGCAGCTCCGCCACTAAACCGAGCTCCGTCAAAACTTTGACTACCACCGCTAATTGCCCCCGGCCGCCATCGATGACCAGCAGGTCCGGGAGCGCTTGCCCCGGACGGCCGTAATGCCGCCGGACGACCTCGGCCAGCATGGCGAAATCATCCTGACCCTCAACCTCGCGGATGCGAAACCGCCGGTAGCTGGACCTGTTTGGTTGGCCGTCGCTAAAGGATACCAAGGCTCCCACTGACTGCGCTCCTTGCAGGGTCGAAATATCCAAACATTCTAAACGTTGGGGCAATCTCGGCAACTGCAGGCGTTGCTGAAGTTCCTGCAAAGGTTCCCCTTGAGCTTTGGCTTCGAGAAGGGTTTTAAGGGCTGCTCGGGCGTTTTCGGCCGCCAGGTCTAAAAGCCGGCCATGATGGCCTCGCCGGCTGGCCAGGAGGCGGACGGGGGCGCGTTTCTGCTCACGCAACATTTCCTCCAGCAACGGCTGGTCTGGCAAAGGCCAGGGAAGCAGGATGTCCTCCGGCATCAAGCGTCCAGGAGTATAATATTGCTTGAGAAAGGCGTCCAGCAACTCCGCGTCGCTGCTATCCGATTGGGAAAATTCATAAGTCAATCGGCCGGTAACCATGCCGCGGCGGACGAATAACAGCAACACCAGGGCCTGATCGCCCTCACGGGCCAGCCCCAACACATCCTGATCCTTTGAACTAGGGGTGGCAATGCTTTGCCGGTCAATCAGGCGGGTAATGGCGGCCAGGCGATCGCGCAGTATCGCCGCCTGTTCAAATTTGAGGTCCACGGCCGCAGCCTCCATCTGGGTGCGCAACTGGCGGACCAATTTTTTATTCTGCCCCTGCAGAAACCACAGGGCCTCCTGCACCGCCTGGCGGTATTCGGCCTCGGATACCAACCCCACGCAGGGGGCCAGACAGCGTCCCAACTGATAATTCAGGCAGGGCCGGGTGCGTTTGGGGGTACCTTTATCTTTACAGCTGCGCAGGCGAAAGACCCGTTTCATGACCTTCAGGATGTCCCTAAGAGCCGCTGAGGAAACAAAGGGACCGAAATAATGGGCGCCATCGCTGGCGAAACGCCGCACCAGGGCCAGGCGCGGGAACGGCTCATGCAGATCCAGGCGCAGACAGAGATAATTTTTATCATCCCGGAGCACCACATTAAACCGCGGCCGGTGTTCTTTGATGAGATTGCGCTCCAGGATCAGGGCCTCTACTTCGGTGGCCGTAAGCAGGAAATCGACCTGGGCCATTTTCTGCAGCAGCAGCGTGGTCTTGGGATCGAGCTTACCCTGGGCCTTGAGATAGGAGCTGAGGCGATGCTTGAGGTTGACCGCCTTGCCGACGTACAACACCCGCCCGGATTTATCTTTAAACAGGTAAACCCCGCAACTGGTCGGAATCTGATGTAAAGCCGCGGTCAGGACCGGGCAACTGGGTTCAGAGTCGGGCATAGACACTAATATCCTCTATCTGATAGAATAACCGACTACTTTTGCCTGTCAAGCAGATCTCGAAAGGAGCCAGCCATGACCCTACCCCGTCGTCTTTTGGGCCGCTACGGTGTCGAAGTTACCATCCTAGGCTTGGGGGGCGAAGGCGTGTTGCGCACCTATGGCCAGGAACGGGAAGCTCAGCCGGTAAGCCTGGTGGTCATCGGCGCCGATTCGGTCCCCCCAGGTGCTGGAACTGGCGGTCGCGGCCCGCGATTTTCAGCCGCTTCCGCCCTACGGTTTTACTTCCTTATGTTTGCCTCGTTTTAAGCTCTGATTGTGGGATTCCACGCCCTGGCAGCCATACCAGTTGATTTGGCGGCAGATGCCTTTGATCACCTGTACTTCCCGGGACTTAAGGCCGTGGCGGGAGAAAAAGCGGCGCACATTCCGCATCCAATGAGCCGGGTTCTGATGGCCGATATAGTTAATCTTGACCAGCGTTTCTTGCAGGATGGCGTACATGCTTTCCAGTTCCCAGGAGTTGGCCAGCCGGGGGGTCGGGCGGGGCGCGGGTCCGCCGCGGGCCAGAAATATCTCATAGGCCAGAATCAACACCGCCTGGGCCAGATTGAGGGAATGGAAGGCCGCGGTGGGAATGTTCACCAGGGCGTGGCAAAAGGTCAATTCCTGATTGGTCAAGCCCCAGTTTTCGGGGCCGAACAGCAGGGCAATGTGGTTGCGCGGCGAGTAGTCGATCAGTTGCCTGGCCATTTCCCGAGGGCTGAGCACCCCTTGGCGGATGCCGCCTAGACGGGCGGTAGTGCCGACGATGTACTGAAACGGTCCCAGGGCGGTAGGCAGATCGTCAAAGACCTCCAGGTGGTCGATCAGTGTCGCGGCACCGACCGTAGCCATCTTGAGCATGCGTTCCCGGTCCAGGGTTAGGGGCCGGACCAGTACCAGGCGGCTGAAGCCCATATTTTTGATGGCCCGGGCCACGGCCCCGATATTTTCCGGAGATCGGGGTTGGTGCAGCACCACTGCCAGATGGTCCAGATTAACCCGGTTTGGAGCAGTCGTGGTTTGGTTAATCATATTTCAGGTCAATCAGCAAACTGGGGATTGCAAACGGCAATTGGTCAAGGTGATATGACTAAAGCCGCGCAAAAGTGGCTTAACAAATCACCGACCAATAATTCAACCTGATTATCTATCGACCTGCCGGTAAAGCTGTCCAGGCCATTATTTAAGGCCTGTGGTAAGATTATGGCTGTATCCTGCCATATTTCTAGGCCCAGCGGTAGTTCTGCCGTGTTGATCACCGCGGTCAATAAGCGCGGCAATACGACGAGCGCGGCAGATTTTTTTTGAATACGGAGGAAGCTGACCACCTGGTCTTTATATTTCCCGGTGGCCGGTACCGGGAGGTATGACCCGGCCTGGAAAAGTTGCTCATGCTGTCGCCGGGCCTGCAGGGCTTGATAAATCAGGAAGAGTTTTAGCCGGCCGTCCTCTCGGGAAGCCCACAGGTCGTTAATCAGCGCTAACGGCTCTTTCCTCCCTCGTTCCTTAATTTCATTAAGGAATTGTCTTCTTAGATCAAAATCTACTGGCCGCCGATTATCCGGATCTACCAGATTCAGTTCCCATAGTTCGGTGCCCTGATAAAAATCGGGAACGCCGGGACAGGTTATTTTGAGCAGGGTTTGGGACAGGGAGTTAAACATACCATAGTGGGCCACCAGTTTCTGAAAAGGCAGAAATTCGTCTAAAAACTGGTTTGAATCGGTCGGGGCTAAAATGTCGTCGATAAAGGCCAGCAAGGTGGCTTCGTACTCGGTATCCGGGGTGGTCCAGCCGGTATGAATCTTGGCCTCACGCACCGCTTTAATCATATATTGTTTGATTCTCTCCACAAAACTCGGATACTCGGCCGGATCGAAGGGAAAGGCCCCGATCAGGGTCTGATATAGCAGGTATTCATCATTTTTGTCCGGTATACCCTGGGCGCCCTTGATCTTTTTGTGCTTCTTGTTGAGCCGGGTCCATTTCTTCAGATTTTTTTCCCAGTCCTCCGGGATTTCCGAGAGCACGTTTATCCGGGCTCGGACATCTTCCCCTCGCTTGGTGTCATGGGTGGCGGTAGCATTCAGGGCATGAGGCCAATGTTTAACTTTTCTCTGGTTATAGTGATGAAATTCCTTTATGGGCAGGCCGAAGCGGTAAGGGTCGCCGCCGACTTCATTCAATGAGATCAGTCGGTTGTAAATATATAACGTGGTATCTTCAAAGCCCTTGGCCATCAGCGGACCGGAGAGTTGTTGCAACCGCATGATAAAGTGCAGCACCTGGTCGGCGGCGCAGTCCGCCAGAATTTTAGTACTGGTCAGACATATTAATTCCTCTAGGAAATCAAACTCCGACCCCAGATCGGGATTCTTAGTTCGGGCCTGGTGCAGGGCCTGTTTCAGGTAGAACAGCTCTGGCTCAGCGCAAGGGCGATGGTTAAGGTAGGTGCGATAAACCGGAAACAGGGCTAAAACCTCAATTATTACTCTTTTGAAGCTATAAAGACTTATATCACTACCATGTCGATATTTGGCAGCCAGGTTCTTGAGCAGCTGCGCCAGGTTATCGACGTCGCCGGTCATGTATTTTTCAATAATCAGTTTCTTTTTAGCATAGACCAAGTCGGGATAATTTACTTTGGCACCGATATATTTAGAATACAGATTGTTAAATAGGGCGGCATGGCGAGCATTACAAAAGATAGAATTACAGTAGTTTAAAAAGTCATAACCGGTGGTGCCTTGTACGGGCCAGGTGGCAGGCAACTCTTCGTCTAGTGCCAGGATTTTTTCTACGACGATATATAGATTGTTGGCCTGCTGCGACAATCTCTCTAAATAGCTGCTGGGATCATAAAGGCCGTCAATATGATCAATTCTTAAGCCGCTGATGCTGCCGCCGGCAATCAACTGCAAAATTAAATTGTGGGTATAACTGAAGACTTCGAGATTTTCGATCTTTACGGAGATCAGATCGTTAATGGTAAAAAAGCGGCGATAATTCAGCTCTTCGGTAGCGACCTTCCAATAGGCCAGGCTATATATTTGCTCCGCCAAGAGATTATCGAGCAGTTGAAAACTTTCCGGATGACCAGCGGTGCCGCAGAAAAGATCAACATTTTCATCGATAAAATGCATGATAATGGTGTTTTTGGTATAAACTTCCCACAACATACTTTTAATGATCTTGGCCTGATCATAGCGACTGGCAAAATCCTCATCCTGGACCCCAGAAAGATTTTTGATGATATGTAAGATTCCTAATAACTTGATGAACTCAATATGATCTTCCCCTAATCGGCTACTCAAGAGCTGCAGGCGGTGGCCAATAATCGTGGCGTAAGTATCAATTCTTAATGGGAATTTCTTATCATAATAGTTAATACTGAAGCCGGCGGCATCGTAACTCAATTTGATCTCACCGGCTTCAATGGCTTCGCCGTAACGCCTCCCTAAGATCGGGGCCAGCAGTTTGCCCCGGATATTTTCGTAGTGATGCTCCCAGTCGACGTCAAAGAAATTATAATACGCTGATCGAGGACCATTTTCAAAAATATCCATCAGCATCGGGTTTTCGCCGTCATAAGCCATGTGGTTGGGGACCAGATCTTGAATCCAACCCAGACCCAGGCCTTTGAGGGTGCTGATCAGGTCCTGGAAATCGGCTTCCGAGCCCAGTTCGGGATTTAATCTATTAAAGTCAACGACATCATAGCCGTGCCGGGAGCCGCGGCGGGCCTTAAAGATCGGCGACGCATAGATGTCCGAGATCCCCAGTTCGGCCAGATAGGGCGCCAACTCCCTAGCCTGAGCAAAATTAAAATCCGCGTTGAACTGCAACCGGTAGGTAGCTCGAGGGATTTTCATGGGAATGATGTTCCATAGGCGACGAAGCTGAGACCGGTTAGGGTGATCGGCTGAGGTTGATCAAGCTGTTCCGGAGCCCGGGACCCCGGCCCCTGCCAGATCGGATCGGCCGAGTCCAGCACTTTGTGCCACTTTCCCGCCGGTAACCAAGGGGTGAGATCTAGCGTAACTGCATAGTGGTTAAAGTTACAGATTACCAAGAGCTGGTCATCAATTTCGGGCTGCCCGCGTCGCATGATTAAAACCTTTATAGCTTCTAAACCCAGCACCTCCAGGTTGTGGTGGTCGGGTCGGGCCAGGGCCGGAAGCTCGCGGCGTAATCTAAGTAACTTCTGATAAAATTTAAGCAAAATTTGGTGTTGACCGGTAGTTCGGGACTCCCAACGCAGTTTCGAGTCCCGAAAAGTTTCGGGACTCTGAGGGTCGGGCGGCTCGCCGGGCCAATGAAAGGACTGGAATTCTGCCTTACGGCCGTGCCGCACCGCGGCTATTAGCTCGGGGTCGGAATGGCTGACAAAATATTGAAACGGAGCCTGCTCGCCGTATTCTTCGCCCATAAACAAGAGCGGCATAAAGGGAGAGAAGATCACGGCCCCGGCCGCCAGTTTGAGGGCCTCAAAGGGTACCAGAGTTGATAATCTATCGCCCCGCAGGCGGTTGCCCACCTGATCATGATTCTGGACAAAGGCCACCAGGCGCTGGGCCGGGATATCCTTAGCGGAATTGCCATGCCGCCGCTGGCGATATTGGGAGTATTGGCCGGAATAGACGAATCCCTCCTTGAGCGCTTTAACCAGATGGGCTATTTGGCCGAAATCGGCATAATAACCCTGATGTTCGCCGGTCAGCAAGGTGTGCAGGCAATGATGGTAATCGTCGTGCCACTGGCCGTGCAATCCATAGCCGCCCAATTCCCGGGCCCGCACTACCCGGGCATCGTTTAGATCGCTTTCGGCAATCAGATAGCACCGGCGTTTGGCGTGCTCGGCATAGTGCGCCACGGTTTCGGCCAGTTCCTGGAGAAAATGCTTGGCGCTCATATCATAGATGCCATGGATAGCATCAATCCGCAGGGCGTCGAAATGGTAATTTCTGAACCAGTAGAGGGCGTTGTCGATAAAAAATTTCCGGACCGCATCGCTCTGGGGGCCATCAAAATTGACAGCCGGCCCCCACAGGGTCTTATAGCGGTCGGTAAAATAAGGACCATAATCCCAGAGATAATTGCCTTCCGGCCCCAGGTGGTTATAGACCACGTCAAGGATGACGGCCAAGCCCTGCTGATGGCAGGCATCGACCAGATGTTTTAATCCTGGGGGGCCGCCGTAAGAATTCTGCACGGCATAGAGATAGGTGCCGTCATAGCCCCAATTACGCTCGCCGGGAAACTGCGCTACCGGCATGATTTCGATGGTATTGACCCCTAGCTCGATCAGTTCCGCCAACCGGGGGATAACCGCGGCAAAGGTACCCTCGGGCGTAAAGCATCCGATATGCAGCTCATAAATCACCATGTCGGCCAGACTGAGGCTCGGCCAACACTGATCCTGCCAGTTAAAAGACTGGTGTTCTATGACCTCGGAAGGCCCATGGACGCCTTCGGGTTGATAATTTGAGGCCGGGTCCGGTCTCTCCAAGTCACCATCCAGGCGGTAAAAATATTTTGTCCCCGGATATACCTCATCAACTATGGCGCGCCAGTAACCTGGAGCCACCGGGAGCAGGGGAATCAGCCGCGCCGGCGGTGAAACCAGCTTTAACTCTACTTGTTGCCGGAGCGGTGCCCAAACCACAAACTCGCACCGTCCGGCACCCAGGTAATTAGCTCCGACTTGCATAAATCATCCTTTTTACTGGGGAGGCCGGGTGATCAGTCAAAAATGAATTGTTTTTCCCTACTGGGAGCAGATGAAAGAACAGTGACCTGGTTTATCTGACCATTTACCTCAAAGTTCAAACATGCGGCTGTCGGGGTTTTCTACCAGGATCATCAGGGTCAGATAATCCCTGAGGGTTCGGGTAATAAGAAAATGATCCCGCACAAACTCCCGGGCGACCTGGCCCAGACGCCGTCCCAGCTGGGGGCGATGCAGCAGATAGCGGATGCGGAAGGCACAGCCTTCCGGGGTATGCACCAAAAAGCCGTTGTAATAGTCCTGAAGTTGCAGGACGATGCCGCCGACCGCGCCGCCAATCACCGGCTTTCCCTTCCACATGGCCTCGGTGACCGTGAGGCCAAAGCCTTCCCGCACCGATTTTTGCAAAATAATATCCGCCGCCCGTTGGATGGCGTTGACCTCGTAATGGCTATCCGAGGGCAACATGAGAACCTGGATATCCGGCTCGCCGGAGGCGGCTTCCTGGACCGCGGCGAAGATTTTTGGCCCTTCGGGATCGTCGGTGGCTTCGCCTCCCACTAACAGCAGCTTACATGGAGTATGCCGCCGGACCAGACGGAAGGCCTGGATGACCCCTAAAGGATCCTTAAAAGAATCGAAGCGGGATACCTGTAAGATGATGGGCTTATCCCGTTCGATGCCGAGACGGTCCAGCACGGCCTGGATCTCTTCCGGGCTCAGTTCCCGATTTTTTTCACTTAAAGGGTCAATAGATGGATAAATAATATACTGAGGGTGCTCCAGGTTTTGAGAGAAACGAGGCATGGAAAAGACCGAGGCATCGTATTCGCTGACGGTCTGCTGTAAAAATTTCCAGATACTGCGATAGGGTCGGGAGATATCGATATGACAGCGCCACACCCAATGCTTCGCCTGCGAGCGCATCTCATTAATCAGAAAGGCGGGCTGGGGGTCGTGAACTATCACCAGATCTGCTTGCCAATTAAATTTCGGGGCGTTGGTGCGGTTTATCTGCTCGTAATGTTCTAACATCTCGGGGCTAAAATAGACCTTTTGCCCTTGCAAGGCATTGTGCATGGCCTTGGTGGTCTCAAAGAATAACTGGTCACCCTCGATTACTTCCCAAAGGGTTTCGATTCCCAGCTGGTTGAGCAGCGGCACTACCCGCGACAGGATTTCCGCCACGCCGCCGCCGGTGCGGGTAGAATTGATGTTTACCAGACGGTGGGTGCCTAAATGCTCGGCCAGGCGATAGAGCTGGCCCACCACGGCCGGTCCGACAATGGGGATATAATCATCCAGCCTGATCACAGTGGTCTCCCAGGTACTGATCGATTATCTTTAATAGCTCATCGCGGATCTCGCGCAGGCTGTAAAAATACAAATCAATGTCGCGGATTTGTTTCACGGCCTCGGGGCAATTGAAGTTGTACTCAATCCAAAAAGAGAAGTCATCGACCTCGCGGACTCCCAAGCGCCAGCGGGCTTCAAAGAAATGGAAATAAATGGAATCCAGCCCTACCTGTTGCAGGGCCTGACAGAATTCCGGTAAGGTATGGGCCACAATCTTTGAACGGATGACCGCGGTGGAAGCCTCGCAGAAATCGAATTCAAACCCCGGGCGAGCCCACGGGATATAAGTGAGGTCCCACAGATAAGAGTCCAGGATGTCGATCAGGGCCTCCCGCACCTGACTCATATTGGCAAAGTCGAAGGGATCGAAGGAACTGAGCTTTTCCGCCAACTGATTATCTTGCAGAGCAGTGGCGGCCCAGAACGCGAATTCATTGGGATATTCGACGCCCGGATAGGTTAACGATAAACGATATTGGAAGAGATGATAATAGGGGACCCATTCATCGACAACTCGCAGGGTTTCAACTAACTCCCGGAGATTAATAGCTTTTCTGCCGATGGGCATGGGCATCACAAAACATTCCCGAAACCAGAAAGGGTCTTGGGCCGTCTGTTCCGGTGCCACTGTCACAATCGCACCTCCTTGATTACCGTGGCTTAGTCAATGATTTTGATGCTTTTGAGACTGGCTGGCTCCATGGATTGATGCTCACTTAGCGTCTCCGCCCTCATAAGGCCGGAGTCCAAAAAATGCACTCATCTAATTATACCAGAAAAGATTGAGAAAATCAGGTGATAGCAAAAGTTCTCTCATTTACCACTAATAATCAGTCAGCGGCTGCTAACGGCGGGAACCAGGACTAAAGCAAATCCAATAGTTCAGGCGGTCTGGCGATCAACACCCGGGCGCCGTTGCTGGTCAGCTCCTGTGCAGTGCGAAAGCCCCATAAGGCCCCGACCGCAAACATGCCGGCGGCTGTCGCCGTCTGCATATCCGTACTGGTATCGCCTAGATAAAGGAATGCCGAAGGGGGCAATTTAAGGGCCGCGGCGATCTCTAGGGCGCCGGCGGGATCGGGCTTGATCGGCCCTTCGGGGCGGACGCCGACCACCAACTCGAATTGCCAATCGGACAACAAGACTGCGTGAGTCGGGAGGCCGAAGCGGGCCAGCACATGGTTCATTGACGCGGCCAGATCTGCCAGGGTGTCTAATAAGGTCCCATCCAGATCGAAGATTACAGCTTGATAGCGCATAAGATTTCACCTGATAGACCAGATAGACTGGCCTTGCCGCCTTCTGGTTTGAATATCACGAACTATCAATCGTTCAGCAATTTCGTATTTTCCCGCCTTCCTACTGGACCTGAGCGCGCCGCTTTTCTGAATTCTGTTGGTTGGCTGCGGCTAGTCGTTACCTTCCAGGTCACCCCTGACTTTTGAAGAACACCGCGGCCAGGGGAGGCCGCTACCGCCGTAGAATTCGGCATCACTGTTAAGAATCTCATGCCAGAACCCGCCCCGCGGCACCCCCACCCGGTAATCTAGGCGCGGCACCGGCGTGAAGTTACACACCACCAGAATTACGTCATTGGTGGTGCGGGCCTTGCGGATGAAGCTGATAGCGCTGTTCAAGACGTCATTGCAGTCAATCCACTCGAAACCGGCAGGATCGAAGTCGAGTTCATAAAGGGCTGGTTCCCGACGATAGCACTGATTGAGGTCTTGCACCCACTTTTTTAGCGAGGCATGGGGAGCATAGGCCATCAGATGCCAATCCAGACTGGTTTCATGATACCATTCATTCCATTGCCCGAATTCCCCGCCCATGAATAACAGTTTCTTGCCGGTCTGGGAGTACATATAGCCAAAGAGCAGTCGCAGGTTGGCAAATTTCTGCCAATTATCGCCGGGCATTTTCCCCAATAAGGAGCCTTTGCCGTGCACCACTTCATCGTGCGACAAGGGCAGGATGAAGTTCTCGTGAAAGGCGTAGAGCATGCGAAAAGTCAATGTGTTATGGTGATACTTGCGATAGATGGGATCAGTGGACATATATTGCAGGGTGTCGTGCATCCAGCCCATATCCCACTTGAGACCAAAACCTAAGCCGCCCACGTAGTTGGGCCGGGAGACCATAGGCCAGGCGGTGGACTCTTCAGCGATGGTTTGCACGCCCGGATAATTTTTATAAACCTCTTGATTGAAATACCGGATAAAGTTGATGGCCTCCAGATTTTCCCGCCCGCCGTAGGGATTGGGGATCCATTCTCCCTCCTGACGGGAATAGTCTAGGTAGAGCATGGAAGCCACGGCATCGACCCGAAGGCCGTCAACATGGTATTTATCCAGCCAGAACATGGCGCTGCTGAGCAGAAAGCTTTTTACTTCGTTACGGCCGTAATTGAAGATAAAACTGGTCCAATCGGGGTGAAAACCCTTACGCGGGTCGGCATGTTCATAGAGGTGGGTGCCATCAAAAAAGCCGGGGCCATGTTCGTCGGCGGGGAAATGGGAGGGGACCCAGTCCAGGATCACCCCAATGCCGCTTTGGTGCAGATAATCAATGAGATACATAAAATCTTGGGGCGTGCCATAGCGACTGGTGGGAGCAAAATAACCGATGGTCTGATAACCCCAGGAGCCATAAAACGGATGCTCCATGACCGGCAGAAATTCCACATGGCTGAAGCCCATCTGCTGGACATAATCGGCCAACCGGGGAGCCAACTCGCGGTAGCTTAGGGGTCGGTTGTCCTCTTCCGGGACCCGCTGCCAGGAACCCAGATGTACCTCGTAAATAGCCATCGGGGCATCTAAGGCATTGCGTCGGCCGCGCTCTGCTAGCCACCTTTGGTCCTGCCAGGTATAATCCAGATCCCAGACAATGGAGGCAGTGCGCGGCGGACCTTCGAAGTACATCCCAAAAGGAGAGGCCTTATCTACCCGGTAGCCTCCATATCGGGATACAATATGAAGCTTATAGAGCGCTCCCTGACCAACGCTGGGAATAAACCCCTCCCAGAGGCCCGACTGGCCCCGAGAACGCAGGGGATGGCGATCTTTATCCCAGTCATTGAAGTCGCCGATGACGAAAACCCGCTCGGCATCCGGGGCCCAAACCGCGAAATAAGTGCCTTCGACATCATCTTCTTTAATTATATGGGCTCCCAATTTTTCGTACAAACGACAGTGAGTCCCTTCGTTAAACAGAAAAAGGTCATCATCAGTTAATAAGGTCATCTGATCAGGAGTTTTATCTGTAAGGTTTTTTGGGGTCATTAGCTACCTCGTTTATCTTGGCCATATTTTTTTAACCAATGGTCTCCAAAAGCTGCAAGATGCCCTGAAGCGGGATTTTTACCCAATCAGGGCGATTGTTGAGCTCATAGCTCAACTCATAAATGGCCTTTTCCAGGCAATAGGCATCTAACATAATCTGAAGTTCAGCGGTATCGATGGGCAGAAAGGCCCCTGGTCCGGCAACCTTCAGATAGGCCTGCAAGAAAACCACCGAGACCCACAACTGCCAGAACTGGCCCCATTTTTCCAAGGCTGACAGATCTTCGACCCGGAAGGCATGGGTAAAAATCGCCTGATTGGCGGCATAGTGGAAGGAGCGCAACATTCCGGCGACATCCCTTAGCGGGGAACGCTTGAGCCGTCTCTCGCTCAGGGAGCGGGCCGGTTCCCCCTCAAAGTCAATAATGACAAAATCCTTGCCGGTATAGAGCAGTTGTCCCAAGTGGTAATCGCCGTGGCAGCGGATGCGCAAGGCGGAGATTTTCCGTTCCAACAAGGCGCGGAAGCGTTTAAAGACAACCCCTTCCTGATTTAATAGCTGCTGACCGGCGCCCTGTACTGCTTCCGGTAAGTGTCGCAGTTGCGAACGCAGGAGCTGAAAGCTGCGGGCGGCCAGATTGCGCATGGACTGATAGATGGAGCGCTGGTAGAGGGTGGAAAATGGTTCGGGCACAAAATTGAGATCGCCTTTAACCGATGCCAGCGCCAGATGTAGTTCAGCGGTGCGCTGTCCCAAAAGTCGGGCGGATTCCAGGTAATGGCCGATCATTTCCTGGGCCAGAGGCGGCACCTCTTCCTTTACCAGGGTGAGTAAGGGTTTCTTAAAGGGAAATTCCGGTTCAATCTCCAATTTCTGGGCCAGGGCGGTCTCATAATAATGATTCAGAATATCCAGGGTATAGGTCCAGGCATCACCCTGATTAAGGACAAAGCCCTGAAGAATGGCCATGGTGGTCGGATCGCTGCGATTGCGGCGATACTCCAAAGCCCCGGCTACCGGGGGGCAATTAGCAAATTTAGTCTTCTCTGTAAGAAAGCGGCCGATCTCCAGATCAGGGTTAAGGCCCTCCTCAATCCGCCGGTAGAGTTTGAGAATGAAACGGTCGCCGTACACAATGGAGGTATTGCTCTGTTCGGTTCTGATAATGGCCGGTTCTAAAGGTGTCGCCCAGGAACCCCGAAGCTGGCGGAAGACCCGGGTAGTGGAGCCGGAAAGCTCTCCTACCAGGCCCTTAAAATGTCGCCGCCGGGCAATGCTGTCAAACAGGGCTTGTCCAAAACTACCCTCGGCAATGGCTTCGTAAAGCAGCCCTTCCCAGTCCGGGTGTTGCAACCGGGCCACCACGGCCTGGGGGGTTTCCTCTTTGACCTGATTTATCTGTTCTCCATGAATCACGGCTAGCGGCAGGACATAGGTTTCCGGTTCGCCCTCGATATAACCAATATTAATCATGGTGAAATAAGCGGTATTGGTATCATAAGTAAAGGGGATGACCTCTAATACGCGGGCCGACTTGATTTGCCGGGCCTTGCCGCCGAACCATCGACAGCGGCGGAGATAATCAGGGAGAACCGCTGCCAAGGCCGCCCGGTCTTTACCCCGAAACAATTCACCGCTTTCGCCGTGGATCGTCAGGGTCGGGATCTCGACTTTTGGGGTGGGTAACTCCATCTCCAACTGCTGGGGGGTGGTCAGAGCGAACCAGTACGAACAATGAGGCCCTAAAGTTATAAAGTAAGGGAGCTCGCCGATTGGGGGAAATTTATGATGGGCGACCAGTTCCGTCGGTATCTTGCCCTGAAAAGCGGCTAGATCCAGTTCGACGTATTGCACAAAACGGGAGAGGTTGATCACCACCAGGATACATTCTTCCTGAAACCGCCGGAGGAATACTAGCACCTTGCGATTTTCCGGAAAGAGAAACTCAATGCTACCGCGGCCAAAGGCTTTATAGCGCTTGCGCAAGGCGATGAAGCGCTTCATCCACCACAACAGCGAATGCGGGTTATTCTGTTGGGTGTCCACGTTGACGGCTTTATAGTGATACTCTGGTTCCAGAATGACCGGCAGATAAAGCCGTTGGGGGTTGGCCCGGGAAAATCCGGCATTAAGATCAGAACTCCATTGCATAGGGGTGCGCACGCCGTCGCGATCCCCCAGATAGATGTTGTCCCCCATGCCGATTTCGTCCCCGTAGTAGATCACCGGGGTGCCGGGCATGGAAAACAACAGTGCCTTCATCAGCTCGATGCGGCGGCGGTGGTTCCCCAACAGCGGTGCCAGGCGGCGTCGGATGCCTAGGTTGATGCGCATCTGGGGATCATGGGCATAGACCCGGTACATATAATCCCGGTCCTCATCGGTAACCATCTCCAGGGTGAGTTCATCATGGTTCCGTAAAAACAAGGCCCACTGGCAGTTCTCTGGGATCGACGGGGTTTGTTGCAAGATATCAATGATCGGAAAGCGGTCTTCCATCCGGAGCGCCATGAACAGCCGAGGCATAAGGGGAAAATGGAAGGCCATATGGCATTCGTCGCCGTCACCGAAATAGGCCGCGGCATCTTCCGGCCACTGGTTGGCTTCGGCCAGAAACATCCGGTTGTTAAATTTTCGGTCGACATGCTCCCGCAGTTTTTTCAAAAACTGATGGGTTTCAGCTAAATTTTCGCAGTTGCTGCCTTCCCGTTCGAAAAGGTAGGGGACTGCGTCCAGACGCAGGCCATCCACCCCCAATTTTAGCCAGAAATTCAAGACCCGGAAAATGGCCTGGCGGACCTGGGCGCTATCGAAGTTAAGGTCCGGCTGGTGGGAGTAAAAGCGATGCCAGTAATAGGCCTGGGCTATGGGATCCCAGGTCCAATTGGAGGATTCAAAATCTTTAAAGATCACCCGGGTTTCGGCGTATTTGGTAGGGTTGTCACTCCAGACGTAGAAGCGGCGCTCCGGGCTGCCGGGCCGGGCCCGCCGGGCCCGTTGGAACCAGGGGTGCTGATCGGAGGTGTGATTGACCACAAGTTCGGTGATTACTCTAAGCCCCCGCCGCTTGGCCTCCCGCATAAAGGCCCGAAAATCCCGCAAGGTCCCATAATTAGGGTGAATATTGGTGTAATCGGCAATATCATAGCCGTCATCTTTAAGCGGCGAGGGGTAAAAGGGCAACAGCCAGATGGCCGTGACCCCTAAGTCGTGGAGATAGTCCAGCTTCTGGGTCAGACCGCGAAAGTCACCGATACCGTCACCGTCGCTGTCGTAGAAAGAGCGGACGTGCACTTCATAGATGATAGCATCTTTGTACCACAAAGGATCGTTGTTGACCAACGATAGTTCCGAGCGACGGGCCATTTACTCTGTACTCCACTTCTAATCTTTAGTTGCCGGTAAAAGGTAATTTTTAAGGGACGGACCTCGGTGCCGGTCCAAAAGTTCACCCGCCTGATCAAAGTTTTTAATGAACCGGCTCCAAGTACCGCCCCGCGGCAATTCGGCGTATGATTTAATTATATAATATTAAACAAATTTCTGCTCGGTTCCTGGCCGATCTGGACCACCGCGGATTTCGGCCGAGGCTGTCCGCGATGCGGTGCAAAGCCTGGCCGTAGAAAAAATTCTCAATGACCTTCAATTTAACAAACTAATTTTGGGATGCAAGAGTTATCGGGCCGGATTGAAGTCTCTTGCATTCCAACCAACTCACACCGGGGCGGAATCCGAAGGAAAAGTTAGGTCATAATTTTAGCGAAAATACAAATCGGGCCAGTACTCTTGACAGCTACCGGGATTTGCTCTAATTTACAGATTAGTGGCCGGAGCTATCCGGTATTCCCCCCAGCCCGTTTAAAAACAGGAGTGATTCCGTGCTCGAACGGGATGCTTACGAAATCTTAGGGGTTAAAAAGAACGCCAGCGACGCTGAGATCAAAAAAGCCTATCGCAAATTGGCCCGAAAGCATCATCCGGATGTCAATCCCGAGGATAGCGCCGCCGAGGCGCGTTTTAAAGAGATCACCGCGGCTTATAATATTCTCTCCGACCCCCAACGACGGGCCGAATATGACCAGATGGGTCAGGCCTATTATGCCACCCCGGAGGCCACCCGGGGGTTTGAAGAGGCCTTTGCTTATCGTGATTTTAGTGATCTGTTCCGCGACTTTTTTGCCGGGGCGCAGACGGCCGCGGGGCCGATCCGGGGTCAGGATCTTACCTTTGGTCTGGAAATCGATTTCCTGGAGGCGGTGCGCGGGGGCACTCGAACCCTGAATCTGGAAAAAGAGCAGGTCTGTCCCGCCTGTCAAGGCTCGGGTTGCGAAAATTTAGGCAAGCCTTGCCCCTCCTGTAAGGGGCAGGGGACCGTGGAAAAACTGGTAGATAATGTGCGGTTGCTGACTACCTGTCCCCGGTGCCAGGGGACTGGGCGCATAGACCGTCAGACCTGTCGGCGCTGCGGCGGGCGGGGAACCGTAATCGGGGTCGAGACTATCGATGTTCAAATCCCCCCGGGGGTTGATCAGGGCACCCGGCTGCGCCTGGCCGGGAAGGGCAACCCTGGTTTAAACGGCGGGCCGGAGGGTGACTTGTACTTAATCATCTCGGTGCGCCCGCATCCGCAATTTACCCGCCGGGGTCAGGATATCTATCTAAAAAGGGAGATTTCTCTATTTGATGCGGTGCTGGGCGGGAAGATTACCGTTCCTACTCTGGATGGCTCAGTGTCACTGAAGATACCGCCCGGCACCCAGAATGGCCAGCGTTTTCGCCTGAAGGGCAAAGGGGTGGCCCGTAAGACCGGTGCGGCGGGGGATCAATATGTGGAAGTGACGGTGACCATTCCCCGCCATTTGAAACCCGAGGCCAAAGAGTTATTTCAAAACTTGAAAGAGATGATTCCAGCCGAATCCTGAAAAAATTTTTCGGCCGGATAAAAAATTGCTGGATGTCATCCATGTCCAAATTTAGTACTTAGTTTGCATCTGGAAACTCCCCCAGGACCTGGGGGGGCATAAATTTCCATATATTGAAATGATATGATATTTTTACCCCTCACCCTTTCCCCGCCAGCGGAGAGGGGTAATTATGGGGTTTCCGGATCGGCACTAATTAAAAACCGCGCAGAGGACGGCGATGCCCGAACCACAGAGACGCTATTATTCTCTCCCCATGGTGGCCAAATCACTCGGAATTCATCCTCAGGCAATTCGACTCTATGAACGGGAAGGGTTTATTACTTCGGTGCGGAGCGGCAAGCAGCGGTACTATGCGGTCCACCAGATTGAGCGGTTGCGGGTCATCATCCAACTCCGGCAAGAATTAGGCATTAATCTGGCCGGCATCGAAGTAATCCTGGACATGCGGGATCGACTGGTGGAATTGCAAAAGACCGTAGCGGCCCTGAGTGGCTCCGGGACCTCGCCCCTCCGACCCGCGCCCCCGGCGCCGCGGCTAGAGACGACCCGTATACCGGTAAAAGAAGAGTCATGAACCCGCCCGGGCCTCTAGCCCGGCCCTTGGTGCCCTTGACCCTGGCCTTTATCGGGGGCCTGGCCAGCCCGGTTTGGGGATTGGCCTTATCCTTCCGGTGGGCGGTAGGGGCGGGTCTTTTAACCCTTATCGCACTCGGCTTGGTCTGGTTCCGGGGCCGTGCCTGCCTGGGGTTAACGTTGGTGCTGTTCTGGCTTATTGGCCTGGCCTCGTATCAGCTAACTTCCCAGCCACGACTACCACCCCACCATGTCTGTTATCTTCCCTCTGACCAGCCTATTTCTCTGATCGGCACGGTAGATAAAGCTGCCCAACCTCGGCCGGCCGGGTTGCGGTTTGAATTGGCGGTTGAATCCTGGCTCAGTCCCTCTGGTTGGCAGGCCGCTACCGGGCGATTGCCGGTCTATACCCCGCCGCTTCTCGAAACGGTACGCGTTGGAGAGCGGTTAGCGGCCCGGGTCAAGCTCCGTCCGGTCGAAAATTATCGCAATCCCGGGAGCTTTGATCGTCGCCGCTATTTAGCCCGGCAAAAGATTTTCGCCACTGCCAGCCTAAAAGAAAGCCAGGATCTAGTCCGACTAGCGGCGACCCCGGAAAGCTGGGGGGGCAACTACCGGCTGGAGCGTTTCCGCACTCAGGCGGCGCAGTTTTTAGAGCAGCGACCCCAACCGACCCGAGCTCTTTATAAGGCGCTGCTGATCGGCGACCAGAGTGAGATTAGCCCGGAAATCCGTCAGGGTTTCAGCCGCACCGGCACTGCACATCTATTAGCTATTTCCGGCCTGCATCTGGGGATGATAGCCGCCGTCAGCCTGGGGCTGTTTTTCTGGCTGTTGCGGCGCTCGGCCTGGCTCTTGTTACGGGTCAATGCCTTTAAGATTGCCACCTTAGGGGCGATCATCCCGGTCTGCGGTTACGGACTGCTGGCCGGGGGCTCTCCAGCGACGCAACGGGCCGAGATCATGATCCTGGTCTATCTGTTGTTGGTCCTGTTGGAACGCCATCGGGATCTGTATAGTGCCCTGGCTCTGGCGGCCCTGGTTATCCTGATTATCTCCCCTTTGACCTTATTTACCCTGTCTTTTCAACTCTCCTTTATCTCGGTTTTGGGGTTGATCTATTTAACCCCGAAATGGGCGCCGTCTTTGAAAGCCCGGTGGTATAAAGGCGAAGTTCCCGGCGGCTTCTGGCGGCGTCTGGTCTATCGGATAGGCGATGCCCTGGCCGTCTCCGTGGCCGCCACCCTGGCAACCCTGCCCTTAGTGGCGGCCAGCTTCAATCTGGTCCCTACCTATGGAGTGCTGGTGAATCTGGTAGCCATTCCGCTGTTCAGCGCCCTGGCGCTACCCCTGGGCTTAGGGGCTTTAGTCCTGTTGCCGTTAACCACAGCCGGGGCACAACTTTTGATTAACCTGGGATCCTGGCCCCTGGAGTCAGGTCTGTGGGTTATTTCCCAGGCCGCGCAATGGCCCCTGGCCGCGGTTACCCTGCCGACGCCGACTACTCTGCAGATCGTGGCCTTTTATCTGCTACTGGTTAGCCTGTTTCCCCGGCAACGGCGGCCCTGGACCTGGGCCGGGGTCGGACTGGGGGTGGTTCTGCTGGTGGGATCGATCGGTTATCAGGGTCTAATGCTTAAGACGACCTCGGATCTAGAGGTGACCAGCCTGGATAGCCGGGGGGAGCTGGCGCTGCTCGCGACTTTGCCGGGCGGCACCCGGATGGTAGTCAGTGCGGGAGCGCCAATCTTCGGAGATAGTTACCGCGGGCGTTCCTATCTGGTGACCGGTTTCCTCCATTACCAGCAGGTCAGGCGGGTGGATTACCTGGTAGCCCTGGCTACCACCCGGCAGAATGTTGACACCTTGCTCGACGTGGCGCAGAACTTAAACATGGGCCAGTTCTGGTATGAAGGAGGACGCCTTCCGGATCCGGCGTTTTGGGAGTTAAGAAATATGTTGGGCGACCAACAGGTGCCGGTGCTCAATCTAGCGATTCATCCCCCTCCCGCGCAGATTCAGGGAACAAAGATCAAACTTTTTCAGACCTCACTCAGGCCGGGGGGAAGTCCTTCCGGTCCGGTAGCCTTACAGCTTGATTATCAAGACCATAAACTGTTAGTTATTCCGCCCGGACGCCAGGAGTGGTTGGAGCGATTCCTAGCTTGGGGCCCGGGTCTGGCCAGCGAGGTGGTTTGGGTCCCCCAGAAAGTGATTGGATCGAGATTTTGGGAGACCCTGTTTACTTACCTAGATCCGCAAATAGTGGTGGTTAGCGGCGCTCCTGAAGGAGGATCGCCGATTACAAAGGATAGCCGGACAACTGCTCAATGGTATTATACCAGCCAGGGGGCGGTGACTGCATCGGTGTCGCGTTCCGGGCTTAGCATCCGCCAATTTAGCCCTTAATCATGGTCAGCTTTTGCGCGAGGTTTTCGCCATGAACGGGCTCAACACTTGTTTGACGTCTTCCGAGCCGCATTGCGGACATTTCGCCTTCCCAGATTCTCGTTCGCTCATGCTCATAATCAGGGTGAATTCAGCACCACATTTTTGACATTGGAATTCATAAGTCGGCATCCTTCCTTTCCCTCCTTCTTTAAGGGGATGTTCAAGGTTAACTCTTGATTGACAATTTTATTATAAAGCCTTCCATCCCGGCTGACAAGCAAAACCCAAGGGCTAAACCGGCAACGGCTGGTTTTATTTTTGCGGAAACCATTAAAGAAAAGCCCGAGGCTAACCGATATCTAAACAGGAATCAGCAAAAAATACCAAATGGCGCTTGTCTCGCGACTGTTAAAACCAAAATAATCCGGCTAAGGGCGATGCCCGCGGGCGTACTATGTCCGTCGTCCATAACGCCTTGATAAAGGAATTAAGTGTTTGTTCTGATTGGCATTGGGGTGGTTATATTTGCCGTCATCGGGGGATTTGTCCTGGAGGGCGGTAATCTTCTGACCCTGCTGCAATGGGCGGAGTTTGTCATTATCGGCGGGGCTGCAGGGGGAGCTTTACTGATTTCTACCCCCAAGCCGGTCCTGGCCCGGATCGTCAAGTACACTTTGGGGAGCTTAAAGGCCAAGAATTATAGCCAACAAGATTACCTCGAACTGCTGCAGTTGCTTTATGAATTATTTCAAGTGGCCCGGGTCAAAGGGTTATTAACCCTGGAGCCCCATGTCGAAAGACCGGAAGAGAGCGAGTTGTTTAATCGCTACCCAGTTGTGGCCCAGAATCAGCACGCCTTGGAATTCCTAACTGATTCTCTCAAGCTACTAGTGGTCGGCGGGGTACCGGCCCTGGAACTGGAGATGATGATGGAGGCTGATTTAGAGACGCAGAATGAGGAGGGCAGCAAACCGTCGCATTCCCTGGCCAAAATTGCCGATTCCCTCCCAGGCCTGGGGATTGTGGCCGCGGTCTTGGGGATCGTCATCACCATGCAATCCATCGGCGGCCCGGCCTCCGAAGTCGGGCATAAAGTGGCCGCGGCCCTGGTCGGCACTTTTCTGGGAGTGTTACTGTGTTATGGTTTTGTCCAGCCCTTAAGTTCACAGATCGAATTTCAAGTAGTCTATGCTGAACGGTTTCTCCATTGCATTAAAACAGGAATTGTTGCCTATGCCAAGGGCATGGCCCCGCTTGTCGCCATAGAGTTTGCGCGGCGAACCATATATACTGATAATCGGCCCAGTTTCGCTGAGGTTGAAGATGCCTGCCGGGCCATCAAGGTCAAATGAGTTGTTAGTTTTAGTTGCTAGTTTATAGTTAAAACAACCAAAACCAACAACCAACAACCAAAACTAATAACTAAGTACTATGGCTGATTTCGAAGACGAAGGCGTTCCGGCTCCTAGAATAGTCAAAAAGAAGCATGTCCAGGCCGGCAGTCATGGCGGGTCTTGGAAGGTGGCGTATGCAGATTTTGTCACCGCTATGATGGCCCTGTTTATTGTGTTGTGGATTATGAGTCAGAGCCAATCGATCCGCGATAATGTCGCCCAATATTTTAAGAATCCCGGGGTGTTGTCAGGCTCCAGGGGCATTATGGAGACCAGCGGCCTCTCGGGTAGCATGCCTACTCCAGGCCGCAGCCAAGATCTACAAAGAGCGGCACCGGTACCCTCGGAATTTGACGTGGAAAAGGCGGCCTTGGAGGAGGCCCGGAAGCATATTGAGGAGATAATTGCCCAACTGCCAGACCTGAAGGCTTTAAAAGATCAGATCAGCCTAACCATTACGGGCGAGGGCTTGCGGATTGAACTGATGGAAAAAGAAGACTCCCTATTTTTTGACATCGGCAGTGCGGTTCCCAAGCCTAAGACCAAGGAATTTTTTAAAATAATTGCCCAGGAATTGGGGAAGTTGCCCAATAAGGTAGCCGTCGAGGGCCATACCGATAGCCGCCCCTATGGGGGCCAGAATTATACCAATTGGGAGCTTTCGGTTGATCGGGCCAATGCCGCCCGGCGTTTCCTGGAAACCGACGGCCTGAGACCTGGCCAGGTTTACGAAGTCCGAGGCTATGCCGACCAGATGTTGATTAATCCCCAAGACCCGCACGATTTTTCCAACCGGCGGGTCAGCGTCATAGTTTTATATAAGGATAAGGTGAAAACCTGCTCGTTTACCACACCGCTGGCCGAAAAGTTGAATAATTCCACTGAACCTGTTCCAACCCCCACCGGGGAAATAAAGCCGCTAGCTGAACCAGCGGTTGTCCCGGCAAAGCCGCCTGAGTCATCCAATTAAGTCTGGGCTAAAGAACTGATCAAGCCCTGGGGTCTCCTCAGCAGTAAGCGGGCTATGGCCAGATTACGAAGATCGTCCTCCGGCTGTTTCTTGGGAGTTTCGAGGATGAGCGCCTGGGGCCGCAGGTCAGCCTGGCTTAGGAATTGGCGCAGCCCGACCAAACCGATCTCCCCCTGGCCGAGATGCCAGTGGCGATCACGACGAGACCCCAAGGGAACCCGGGAGTCATTCAAATGTATAACTCTGATGGCGGTTAAGCCCGGTCCCTGAGCAATTTCAGTTAGCAGCCGATCTATTCCCACCTGGTGACGGAGATCATAACCGGCCGCAAAGGCATGGGCGGTATCCAGACACAATCCCACCGGCACTCCGCTTAACTTAATGATCTGGTCTAGTTGGGATATGTGCCAGCCCAATTCCTGGCCCTGCCCCGCGGTATTTTCCAGCAGCAGGAGCGGTGGCGGCGGAATCTGGCTCACAACCGCGGCCACGGTTGCGGCTACCTGCTGCACGCCGGTGTCATTGACGGAGGCATGTCCAGGATGACAGACCAAGAAATCGGCTTCTAAGCGTGCAGCCAGGGCCAGTTCCTGCCGTAGCCGGTGCCGGGAGCGCTGAGACAGGAGGGCCTCCGAAGCCGCCAGATTGGGCAGATAGGAGAGATGCACCACCAGGGGATTTATGCCGGTCTGACGCCGCAGGGCAATGAACGCCTCAATCTCGGCCTCGGGGACCTGGCGTCCTTTCCAGGCGCGGGGATTTTGTACGAAAATCTGTAAACTCTGACAACCCAGGCCCTGAGCCCGCTGCAAAGCCCGGCTTAATCCCCCGGCAATCGATAGATGGCATCCCAAGCGCATATTTTGGTGTCTGGGAAAGAGCTTTACAAGTATGTTCTATTTTAATATATAAACAAGATATGGCAATAGCGGCCTGTCCCCGATTTCGCCCTTTCCGGTGGCTGATCCTGGAGCGCTATGTCGCCCAGGAATTTATTAAGATGTTCCTGCTGACCCTGTTAACCTTGGTTAGCGTCTATCTGATCGGGGCTTTTTCCGAGAAGATCGGCCGTCTGGTCCAGGCACAAATGGACCTGATCCATATCCTGGGTTATTTTGGCGTCCGGGTGCCGGAAGCTCTGGGCCAGGTGCTGCCGGCCGCGGTGCTCCTGGCAGTGATGATTACCTTGGGCCTGTTGGCCCGTAACAATGAAACCATTGCCATCCGGACCGGTGGTCTCAATGTCTTCTGTCTGATCCGGCCGCTGATGATTCTCGCCGGAGGCCTGAGTCTGGTGTTATTATTCCTCAACCTCTATCTTATCCCCTGGAGCCAACAGGAAATGAGCACCATCTGGGATACCCAGGTGGAAAAAAAACCGCCTCGTAGTCTGATCAATATGGAGCGTTTCTGGTACAAAGGCGACCGGGCGATATTCAATATTTTGATGTTTCGTAAGGATAAGCAGACCCTGGAAGGAGTCAAGATCTATCTTTTTGATAAACAGTTTAATTTGGTAGAGTTGATTACCGCAGCCCGGGCCCAATGGGACGGGGACCATTGGCATTTTTACCAAGGTTTCAGTCAAGTCTTTCATCCCACCGGCAGCGTGGCCAGCCAAAGTTTCGAGGAGCGAGTGCTGCCTCTGACGGAGCGCCCGGAGGATTTTGCCGTCTTAGATAAAAAGATCACTGAGATGAATTTTCACGAGCTCTATCGCTATATTGAGCGTTTGGAACACGACGGTTATGATCCTACTACCTATCGACTTGACTTACAGAGACGGATAGCAGTCTCCCTGACGCCCTTAATTGTTACCTTAATCGGCGGCAGTCTGGCTCTATACCGTGAAAAGGCTTACATCCCGGCTGTCATCGCTACCGGTATCGGAATAGTTTTTGTTTATTGGCTAGTCATGGGTTTCTGCCTATCGCTGGGTGAGGCGGGGGGATTACCGGTACTTTTGGCCGCCTGGTTACCCAATTGCTTGTTTGTCCTGGGAGGACTGGTCTGGCTGCTGAAAACCGGTTTAATAGATTTACCCTCGTGCTTATCATGCCTTAGATTGCCGGTAAAGGTTGGCGGCTAGGGCGGGTAGAATGATGATTTCCATTTTAAAGAGGCGCACCGGGCCGGGTGGTTAAATTCCATGAATTTTCTACAACGGATAGCCGCCCGGAAAATAGCAGAAACGGAGAAGCTGTTCACCGCCGGAAGTCTGGAAGATTTCCGGCAACTGATTTCTCAGCGTGCCGCGCCCCAAAGTCTCAAAGCCGCACTTGATCAGGCCCCGGTCCCGGCGATTATTGCCGAAATCAAAAAGGCCTCGCCGTCCAAAGGAGTGCTGGCCGCGGACCTGGACCCGGTGACCTTGGCCCATACTTATCAGGCGCACGGGGCCGCGGCCTTATCGGTGCTGACCGAACAGGCTTTTTTTCAAGGCAGCCCGGAGTTATTGGCAGAATTGCGGCTTGAGGTTGACCTGCCTATCCTGCGCAAAGATTTTATCCTGGAGCCGATCCAAGTCTATGAAAGCGCGGCCCTGGGGGCCGATGCCCTGTTGCTGATCGTCGCCCTGTTGCCGCTCGGGGCCTTGCGGGCCCTGCTGCTCCTGACCCGGAGCCTAGGGCTGGAGGCCCTGGTGGAAGTCCATACCAAGGCGGAACTGGACCAGGCCCTGGAGGCCGGGTCACGGCTGATCGGCATCAATCATCGCAACCTACGCACCTTTGAGGTGGATATGGGGCGGGCCTTGGAGTTAGCTCCGTTTATTCCGCCCGAGGTGACCGTGGTAGCCGCCTCGGGTCTCACAACCCGGAACGATCTTAAACCATTGGAGGCCGCGGGCATCCGGGCCTTTCTGATCGGCGAAACCCTGGTCACCGCCCCCGATCCCGGGGCCAAGCTCAGAGAATTGCTGGGGCAATAACACCGGTAAAAGACTATGGTGCGGGTAAAAATCTGCGGCCTTACCAATTTAGCCGATGCCCGACTGGCCAGCGATCTGGGGGCACACGCCCTAGGTTTTATATTTTATCCGAAAAGCCCGCGCTATCTGGCTCCCGAGGCCGCCCGGGACATCATTGCCCAACTGCCGCCGCTGGTCCTGGCCGTCGGGGTCTTTGTGAATGAGGAGTTGGCCACGGTGCGGGAATTGGCGGACCAGATGGGGTTGGATTGGCTGCAATTACACGGCGAGGAGCCGCCTGACTACTGCCAGGCTGCATATCAGGGCCGGGTGCGGGCCTTTCTGTTGGATACCTATAAATCCGGGCAAAAAGGCGGAACCGGCCAGATCTTTGATTGGTCCCTGGCAGTCTCGGCCAAGAATTGGGGCCCGGTAATCCTGGCCGGGGGCCTGAACCCGGATAATATCGCCGCTGCGGTCCAGGCCGTGCAGCCCCCGGCGGTGGATGTGGCCAGCGGCGTCGAGGCGGCTCCGGGCCGGAAGGATCCGGACAAGCTCAGGGCCTTTTTTAAGGCATTGAATTATGATTGCAAGGAAAATTTATAGATTTCATTTTCTCGAAACTAAAAACTCGAGACTCGAAATTCGTTTATGGAGGTTTTATTTTGTCACCTGATCGACGGGGTCATTTCGGCCCCTACGGCGGGCGCTATGTGCCTGAAACTCTGATGCCGGCCCTGCTGGAATTGGAGCAGGCCTATCGCCGCATCAGCCGGGAAAGAGAATTTAAAGAGGAATTGGCGGCCTATGCCAAGGATTACGTGGGCCGGCCCTCACCCCTCTATTTTGCCCGGCATCTGACCAAGGCCCTGGGGGGGCCCCAGATCTACCTGAAACGTGAGGATCTCAACCATACCGGGGCGCACAAAATCAACAATACCCTGGGGCAGGGGTTGCTGGCGCGGCGCATGGGCAAGAAACGGCTGATTGCCGAGACCGGGGCCGGTCAGCACGGGGTGGCCACCGCCACTATCGCGGCGCTGCTAGGGATGTCCTGCGATATTTACATGGGTACCGAGGATATTCGCCGCCAGCGGCTCAATGTCATCCGCATGAAGCTGTTGGGGGCCCGGGTGATTCCGGTGGAATCGGGCAGTTGCACCTTAAAAGACGCCATGAATGAGGCCATCCGGGATTGGGTCACCAATGTCCGCCACACCCATTACGTCATCGGTTCGGTAGCCGGACCCCATCCTTATCCCATGCTGGTGCGGGACTTCCAGGCGGTGATTGGCCGGGAAACCAAGGTCCAATTACGTCGGCAGGCGGGCCGGTTGCCCGATTGCCTGGTGGCCTGTGTGGGCGGCGGCAGCAACGCCATGGGCTTATTCTACCCCTTTTTGAAGGACCCGGTGCGTTTTATCGGCGTTGAGGCCGCCGGGCATGGGGTGGAATCGGGGCATCACGCTGCCACCCTGGTAGCCGGGACCGTCGGGGTGCTGCACGGCTCCCTGGGCTACCTGCTGCAGGATGCCTGGGGCAATATTCAGGAGGCCCATTCTCTGGCGCCGGGGCTGGATTATCCGGGGGTAGGCCCGCAGCACTGCCTATTCAAGGATATTAAGCGGGCCCAGTACGTGGCGGTGAC
>MUKC01000016.1 GCA_002049795.1 Desulfobacca sp. 4484_104
TTGCTCTCCCGGACCGAGGGCATTTTACCGGCCCTGGAAAGCTCCCACGCCGTGGCTTATGTCCAGAAAGCCGCGACCCAATTCCGCCCGGACGAGATTGTCGTCATCAATCTTTCCGGTCGCGGCGATAAAGACGTCGAAGCAGTCGCCGAGATCCTGGAAGTTTAGCAAAAATCTAAAATTGCTGCGATAACTAATAGTAATTTATAATTAAATCATGATGGAGAGCGCATGAAGTGTATTGCCGCGATGTTTCGGCGCCTGGCTGACCAGGGCGAAACTGCCCTGATTCCCTATATCACCGCCGGGGATCCGGACCTGAAAACGACTGAGGCCCTGGTCCTGGAAATGGCCCGCCGGGGCGCCGACCTGATTGAGTTGGGCATCCCCTTTTCCGACCCGCTGGCCGATGGGCCGACCATCCAGGCCGCCTGCATCCGGGCCTTAAAGCAAGGAGTCCACCTGGAGGACGTGCTGGCCCTGGTCGGGCGCCTCCGTCAGGAAACCGATATTCCTTTGGTTTTAATGGGTTATTACAATCCGGTCCTGCAATATGGGCTGGAGCGGCTGGCCCGGGACGCGGCCCGGCTCGGGGTGAACGGCTTCATTATTCCGGATCTGCCCGGCGAGCAGGCCCAGGCCTGGCGCCGCGTGGCTTTAAAGGCGGGCGTGGCCGCCATCTTTCTGGCCGCGCCGACCAGCGGCCCGGAACGCATCCGGGCTATCGGCCAGTTGACCCGCGGGTTTCTCTATTACGTCAGCGTCACCGGCATCACCGGGGCTCGGACCGAGTTGCCGTCGGAGTTGATCACGGCCTTGAAGGAGGTGCGCACCCTGGTTAAATGTCCGGTGGCGGTGGGTTTTGGCATTTCGACCCCGGAGCAGGTGCGGCAACTGGCCCCTTACGTGGAGGGCATCGTGGTCGGCAGCGCCATCGTGCAGCGCGTGGCCCAGCTTCAGGGCCAGCAATTACTCAAAGAGATCGGCGACTTTGTCGCCAGCCTGAAAGCGCCGTTGCGGGGATAAGCACACAGCCTCAGTCTTTCTCGTTCCCAAGTATAACTTGGGAACGAGGGAGAAAAAAACAGAATTATCTATCTATCTTGTGCCCAAGTTCTCATTAACTCGTGCCCAAGTTGTACTTGGGCACGCTGCCAACTTAGCTCAAGCTAATCCGAACTCTTCTTTTTCTTCAGCCAGTCCAGGAAAACCTCGCGCTTGACATCAGCATCATGTAGAATCTTATTCATAATACCGCGTCCGAGATCTTCGCCAAGATGGTCGGGTATGGTCGCGGTACGCCCGTCCGGATGTCGGAAAAAGATATGACTGCCCCGCTGGCGGCTTTTCGTAAAGCCCAAGTGTTCCAGAAACTTGATCATCATGCGGGCGCTAACGGCGGGCAAACGACTCATACAGTGATCTCTATCTGCTGCACCCCTTCAAAGCCCATAAGCACCGGCTCTTCTTCCTGAAGGCAAAGCTCGATTACTTCTTTTACCCGAGGCATGAGCTCTTCCAGGGTACTGGCTTGAGTATAGCAGCTCTTCAGAGCCGGCACCGTAGCCACCAAAAACCCATCTTCATCCCGCTCAATCAAGACAGTGAAACGGTATTTTTTCATTTTTTACCTTTTTCAGTAAAAATCCAGTCTGGAACAATATGCGTTTCCAAATCCAACTTGGGAACGAGGCAGAAACAAACAGAATTATCTAGCTATTTGTCACCTATCTCGCTTACATATACCACTAATTGTCATAGTTAATCCCGAAACGGTTGCGTAAACCCCAAGGCCTGGGAGGCGGCCTCGTGGATTAGAGGGCGGAATTGTTTAATTTTATCATTGTCTCGCCCCAGATGCACCCGGTTGGTGAGCAATATTACCATTTGGCCCAGGTCCAGGTCCAGCCAGCACGAGGTGCCGGTAAAGCCCAGATGGCCGACGCTGTGGCGCGAAAAGAAGCGCCCGGCGCTGGCGGGGCCTGGGTTAGGTGTATCAAATCCCAGAGTCCGGGTGGAACCGGGCACGGGGGTGAGGAAGTAACGGACCCAGCGCGTCGGGAACAAGTCCATAATCTCAAAGTCCTCCTTTGGTAAAGAGAGATTTAGGGGCATTTTGGCCGCGGCCTGACCCTGATAGCTCTGATAGAGGGCGGCCAGCAGTCGGAAGACCTCCCAGCCCCGGCCGAACAAGCCGGCGTGCCCGGCCATGCCTCCGGCGGCCCAGGCATTTTCATCATGCACCTCACCCTGGATGCCACGGCCCTGGATCAGCCCGATTTCGGTGGCGGCATATTGCTGGTCTTCCCCACCCGGGCGACTGGTGGGACAAAATCCCAGGCCCGACAGTCCCAGAGGCTGATAAATCTGCTCCCGGCAATAGCGGTCCAGATCCTGGCCGCTGACCGCTTCGATCACCGCCTTGAGCAGCATAAAGCCCAGATCGCTGTAAACCGTGGCGGTCCCAGGATTTGATCGTAAGAGGCTGTTTATCCGGCGGCAACCAGTCAACCGTCAGAATCTCACCCAAGGTAGTTTCCAAGTTGAGGCGGTCCTGAGCCATCAGGGTCAGCAGGGCCAGGGTAGTGGCCAGCGGCTTGGTCAGGGAGGCCAGATCAAAATAGGTGTCGCGGGTGACGGGCGCGGCGTTGTCGTCCTGGGCGATGCGGCCTACTACGGCTTCATAGCGCAGTTCGCCATTTAGTCCGACTAACAGCGTCGCGGCCGTAAAAACTTGTTGGCGCAGTCCCTGTTTTAAAATTTCATTCAGAACCGGCCAGGAACCGCTCATTTATTCAGAATTTTCCAAAGCCAGCTCGATCAATTTATCCAGCAGGGCTGAAAAACTTAGGCCCATGGCCGCCGCGGCCTGGGGGAAGAGGCTGGTGGCGGTCATGCCGGGAATGGTATTGGTTTCCAGGATATAGATGTCGCCGTCCTTGACGATCATATCGGTGCGGCTATAGCCCCGACAGGCCAGGGCGCGATGCGCGGTCAGGGCACATTGCTGGGCCTGGGCGGTGAGTTCGGGACTGAGGCGGGCCGGGCAGATTTCGGTGGTGGCCCCGGCCAGATATTTGGCCTCATAGGTGAAGAAGGGGTAATCCTTGGCCGGGACGATCTCCACCAGGGGCAGGGCCTGCAAATGGTCATTGCCTAAAACCCCGCCGGTGACCTCAGTACCGGCGATGAATTCTGTTACCAACACGCGATTATCCGTGGCTAAGGCGGTGTCGAGGCCCGCAGCCAGTTGTTCCCGGTTGTGGGCGATGGTGACGCCGATACTGGAGCCTTCGCTGACCGGTTTGATGACTACCGGCAGCCCCAACTGGGCCTCGATTTCGGTCAGGGGAGGGATATTGGGACGCGGAAAGACCATTTCTTTAGGCGTTTTTAGCCCGGCCTGGCGATAACGCTGGTTGCTGATCTCTTTATTCATGGCCAGGGCGCTGCCCAACACCCCGGAACCCTGATAAGGAACGCCGAGCAACTCCATCAAGCCCTGGATGGTGCCATCTTCCCCGCCGCGGCCGTGCATGATGATCAGGGCAACATTGAGCTCTGGGGCGTCGCGTACCAGTTTTTCAAGATCGACCAGGGGATCATAGCGCCGGATGTCGTAGCGGTTCTTATCCAGGGCCTGATAGACCTGTTCGCCGCTATTCAGCGACACCTGCCGTTCTGAGGATTTACCGCCATTGATGAGTGCCAGGCGCAATTTGGTCATAGTGCCCTCCTAAGGTCATTAAGTTCTAGCAAGTCAGGGGGAGTTAGGCTGAGGGGAGCAAAAATTTTGTCTTCTAACCGCACCGTCCGTCGCTTGATCGCGGTGATCCGTTGTCGGGCCGGCGCATTCCGACCATAGCGGGCCTGGAGATCGGCGAATCTGGTTTTTAAAGACACCACTTGAGTGTGCATTACCCGTTTATCGGCGTAATTGACCACTTCGGCCTCCCGGATGCGGGGTGACTCCAGGACCTGGTCCGGCAGATAGACATGCTGCCGGATAATTTCGGCGACCGCTGGGTAGCCGTAGTTTTGCAGCCATTCGGCGCCGATTTGGGCGTGATCACCGCCGTTTTTAAGACAGCTGGTCTTGGCAATATCGTGCAGCAAGGCCCCGGCTTCGAGCAGGGGGAGATTTAAGCTGACCCCGGATTGCACCAGGGCTTCCCCGAGCCGCAGGGCTACTCCGGTGACCCGCAGACTATGCTCCCGAATATTGGGCAGCATCTGATGTTGGGCCATTAACTTTAGGCACTCGGAGGGCGAAGGACATATTTCTAACATAGCAATCTTATCATGCCAAAAGGCGGCAGAAATTTCAAGGGCCATAACTCAGCCGGCCTGATCTACCAACACTACGGCATAGGCCGCCAGCCCCTCGCCGGTGCCGGTAAAGCCCATTTTTTCGGTGGTGGTAGCCTTGATATTGACCGCCTCCGGCGAGATTCGCAGGGTTTGGGCCAGGGTAGCAACCATTTGAGAAATATAAGGTTTTAATTTGGGGGCCTGGGCGACTACGGTAGCATCGACATTGATCAGGTGATAGCCTCGCTCCCGAACTATGGTCATTATTTTATTTAGCAGGATTAGGCTGGAAATTCCTTTGTAGGCCGGATCGCGATCCGGGAAATGCTGTCCCAGGTCCCCGGCTCCGACCGCCCCTAACAGGGCATCAGCGATGGCGTGCGCTAAGACATCGGCGTCGGAATGTCCCTGTAAGCCGAGGTGATAGGGAATTTCGACCCCACCCAGGATCAAGGGTCGACCGGCCACCAGGCGGTGGGCATCATATCCGAGACCGACGCGCACGGCTGGACTTCTGCCTGATTTTGACCAGGGCCTCGGCCAGATGGAGGTCATCTTGGGTAGTAATCTTAAGATTATGGGGAGAGCCCTTGATCACCGCCACCGGCGCTCCCAAATTTTCTACTAAGGACGCCTCATCCGTGCCATAAAAATTTTTGGCATAGGCTTCGACAAAGGCCTTCCACAGCAGTTCGGTTCTAAAGGCCTGCGGGGTTTGCACCAGCCACAGTTCGCGGCGATCTAGGGTCTTGACCACGCGGTGTTTTTTGTTCACCTGCTTGATGGTATCCTGGGCGCTCTGTGCCAGAATAGCCGCGCCGGTATCGCGGGCCGCCTTAATGACCCGGCGGATGGCCTCCGGGGTGACAAACGGGCGGACGCCGTCATGAACCAGAATGATTTCCAGGTCTTCTTGCTGATGCAGGATTTTTAAGGCGTGGTAAACGCTGTCCTGCCTTTCCTTGCCACCCGGCACCAGACGCAGGACCTTTTGAAAGCCGTAGGGGATTACCACTTTTCCCTGGCAAAACTCTAATTCCGATGGTTGAGTAACTACGGTAATTTCGTCGATTTCCGGGAGGGATTCAAACACCGCCAGGGTATGGGCCAGAATCGGTCTTTCGGCCAGGGTCAGATAGGGCTTAGAAATTTTATGGCCCATGCGCCGCCCGACCCCGGCGGCGGGAATAATGGCCGCCACGCTCATATCTGGCTCTCCGAGGGTCCCTGGCATGCCACCGTGCCGGCCCGTCCAGGCAGGGTCCCTTCTTGGACCGGTGCCGTAGGAACAGCCTGGGGCGCGGCTAACAACTCCTGGGCCCAATCCCCTAGCCGCCGGAATTCGATCCCGTCGGTCTGCAGTTGATCAAGCAGGCGGGCAAAATCCTCCCGGTAAACCCGGCCTTCAACTTCGGCATGCACGGTGAGGACCTCGACCTGGCCGGGAAGCAGACGGGAGTAAATTTCTTGATTAAAGTCCCTCGCGGTCCGACCGTTTAAACCCAAAAGCTCGTCCATGGTCGGTAAGGTGGTGGGAATCTCTAAAATAGGAAATAGCCGGCGGCCAAAGCGAGGAAAATAGGGACCATAGCCCCGGGTATTGCTGACATAAGAAAAATTTTCGGTCATTAGCGCGGCCAGGCTGGCGGCGGTACACTGCCAACCGGGGGCGGCAAAAGCGGTTGCACCGTAGCCCATAACCTTGGTAAAGATTTTTTGGGCGCGTAAAATCTCCACCTGAACGGCTTCCTGGGGCAGACGGGCCAAGTGATCCTGCCAGTGCACATGGTCGTAGCCGTGAATCCCTAGTTCATGTCCGGCCGCGCCCACCTGGCGGAGCAGGCCCGGCTCGCTAACCACGATCAGCGGGGCCGGTAACAGTGTGCCATAAGTTAAGGTCTTCAGACCATAAAGTCGAGGAGCTCGAGTCCGCAGCATCTTAGGCAAAAATCCCTTGCGGGTGAACAGACGCCAGATTGCCTGGCCAGAATTATCCGGCCCCGCCAGGGTATCGACATCGACTTTGATGGCCAACCGTTTCATGACCGTCTAGCCGCTTCCGGCCTGATGGTTCAGGCGCCGGATCTCCGCCAAGAAGGCTTCCAGGGTATATTTCAACGAGGTAGTGAGATCCGTCTGCGGTTCCCAGGCCAACAACCGGCGGGCCTGATCAATGGCCGGTTTACGGGTCAGGATATCCTGATAGCCCTGGCCGTAGTAGGCCTCGTGCGGCACTTCGATGATTTCGGAATACTCCTGGTCATGGCGATGGTCAGGATGATGCTGAAACAGCTCCCTGAGCATATAGGCCAGGTCTTTGACCGAGATTTCGTTGTGGGGATTGCCGATGTTGAAGATCTGGCCGTCGGCCACTTGGCCCGGGTTTTCGATGATCTTCATCAGGCAATCGATGCCATCCTCCACATAAGTAAAACAGCGTTTCTGCAAGCCGCCGTCCACCAGGCGGATCGGCTCCCGATTGACCAGGTTGATGATAAATTGGGTCACCACTCGGGAACTACCCTCTTTGGCGGCATCAATATCGTCCAGTTTGGGACCGATCCAATTAAAGGGTCGGATCAGCGTAAACTGCAACATACCTTCCTGCCCATAGGCCCAGATTACCCGATCCAGCAATTGTTTGCAACAGCTATAAATCCAGCGTTGTTTATGGATGGGTCCCAGCACCAGTGGGCTGGAATCCTCCTGGAATTCGGGTTCGGCACACATGCCATAAACTTCTGAAGTGGAGGGGAAGATGATCCGGGTCTGATATTTGACACATTGGCGGACAATCCGCAGATTCTCCTCAAAATCCAACTCAAAGACCTTAAGAGGCTGTTTGACATAGCTCATCGGGGTGGCAATGGCCACTAGCGGCAGGACCAGGTCGCATTTTTTGATGTGATATTCAATCCATTCCTTATTGATGGCAATATCCCCCTCCAGAAAGTGAAAGCGGGGATGGTTCAGGGAATGGTCCAGCTTGTTATCATACAGATCCATGCCGAACACTTCCCAGTCACGAGTGTTGAGGATGCGGCGTACCAGGGCGTTGCCGATAAAGCCATTCACTCCCAAGATCAAGATTTTCAAGATATCCTCCTAGCCTACGGACAGGGTCTGGTTTTCTCCTTGTCTTTGGCCTTCCTGGACCCTGTTTCTTACTAACCACTGACCACTGACATGAATTGTCTAGGCTTCTCCTAGTCGTTGGCCCGGTCGGACCCCGAGCTTTGCTAATTCTATCCCCGATGATTCCGGTTCACCGACAAATTGTCCCTGCTGTATAAGAAAGCCGCCTTGACCGGTGGCGATCAACAGGCCGGCGTCGGGTCGGTTCGAGATCACCGTTCCCGGCTGGGACGCCGGGGGCAGTGATGCCTCGACCGGTTTGCCTTGCCAGATGAACAGCTTGTGGCCCTGATAAGTGGTGAAAGCCCCGGGATAGGGGTGGGTGACGGCCCGCACCAGATTATGGATCTGGTGGGCGGATTGCCCCCAGTCAATTCTGCCGTCCTCGGGGCGGCGGCCGCTGAAATAACTGGCCTGGGCATGGTCCTGGGGGAGGCGGGGCGCGGTCCCGGCCCGCAGCCGCGGATAGGTGTCCCGCATCAAGGCAGCGGCCGCCACAGTCATTTTGTCAAACAGGGTCAGGGCAGTGTCTTCCAGGGTGATGGGCACCCGTTGCTGGGCGACAATATCGCCGCAGTCGGGCTTTTCCTCCATATAGTGGAGAGTAATCCCGGTTTCGGTCTCGCCATGGATCAGGACCCAATTGACCGGACAGCGGCCGCGGTAGCGGGGTAGCAGGCTGCCGTGCAAGTTGAGCGCCCCGGCGCGTGGCAGATCCAACAGCGGTTTTTTCAACATCTGGCGGTAATAGCAGGAAAATAAAAAATCGGGCTGCAGTCGCCGCAGGACTTCGACAAAGCCCGGTTCGTTGGGGTCGGCAGGTTGATAGACCGGATAGTACTGACTAAAGGCCAGGTCCCGGACCGAGGCAAACCATTGATTTTCGTCAGGGTCATCAGCGTGGGTGACCACCGCGACAATTTCATCACCATATTGCCGACACAATTCTCCTAAAACTTCCAGGCAGATGTGCCCGATATTATGGTAACCCATAAAGATTATCCGCATCTGCTCACCTCTATCCCCCTTGGCTTGGTATCCGGTCTCACGCCAAGACGCCAAGGCGCCAAGTCAGCGGCGTCTGTTCCTGGCTTCCAAGTTTGGTTTGGGAAGGCACGGGTCTTAAAGGTCATGCTTAGGTCATCACGGTTACTAGTCTGAATCCCCGCCCAATTGTTGCCGAATGACATAGCGGGGACGCTGGCGCACTTCGCGGTAGATGCGGCCGACATACTCGCCGATCAGGGCCAGGCCAAACATCTGGAGGCCGCTAAAGACAAACAGGATGGCGAACAGGGTAAAGACTCCCTCGACCTCCGGCCCGACTACCAGGCGGCGGATAAACAAAAATATACCAAAACCCAGCCCGGCCAGGGCGATCAGCAGACCTAGAAAGCCGACCACATGGATAGGAAAATGGGAAAAGCCGGTCATCAGGTCGAAATTGAGGCGGATCAGTTTGCGGATGCCATACTTGGATTTGCCCTCCTGGCGCTTGCGGAAAATGGAGTCATGGCGGGTTTCGCGCCAGCCGCCGACCGTATCATAACCTTCTTCCAGTTTAGCGACCAGCCGCGGGATCTCTTCCGGAGGATTTTGCAGATCCGCATCCAGGGTGACCACGACCTGCCCGCGGGCGGCCTGAAAACCGGCAAAGATGGCCCGATGTTGGCCAAAATTGCGGTTGAACTGGATGGCTCGCAAATGCTCCGGGTGTTGCTCGTACAGTTCGGTCAGGATCTCCCAGGACCGGTCCTGGGAACCATCATCTACCATCAGAATCTCAAAGGTGCGCCCGGTGGCAGTCAGCGTCTGCACTAAGCGCCGGACCAGTTGCGGCAGGTTGTCTTCTTCGTTATAAACTGGAATCACTACGGAAATATAGGGTGAATCCTCAGGGCGCGACGGCACCGGCCGAACCTGTCCTTCCATAATCAACAAATCCCCGTTGCGAATAAAAAAGCCGACGAAGGTAACGTCGGCCCTTTAGCAATATAGACCTTTATCGGAGCAGGCCATAAGCCGAGTTCTGTCCCGGATAGCTCCGGTGATGATCATTCCTCTACAACCACAGTTGCCTGTGGCCTCTAGCGACCTACCCGAGAGCTTCAGACGGGCCACCCTCTAACGCTCTCCTATTTGGTCTTGCTCCGGGTGGGGTTTACCTAGCTTCCGATGTCACCATCGGAACTGGTGAGCTCTTACCTCACCGTTTCACCCTTACCGGGGCGACGCTTGCCGCCCTGGCGGTCTATTCTCTGTGGCACTTTCCTTAGGGTCACCCCCACTGGGCGTTACCCAGCACCCTGCCCTGTGGAGCTCGGACTTTCCTCTCGCCGCCCTGAACGGACGGCCAGCGATCATCTAGCCTACTCCGATACGGCCCTTTTTAGTAAATTATAATCAACCTTAGACTTTTGGTCAATGGCCTCATTGGCCAACCGATCGGCTTCCTGGTTCTGGCCCCGGTTCACATGTGAGATAGCATAGGCGTCTAACTTTTTCAACAGGATTCTGGTGGCTTCCCACCAGGGCTTCAGATTAGGGCTTTTAACCTGATAGCCGCCCTTAAGTTGCTCTACTACCAGTTTGGAATCCGAAAAAATGTATAAGCGACGGACCCCCAAGCGCTGGGCCGCCTCTAAGCCCATCTGCAAGGCGCGGTATTCTGCTTCGTTATTGGTGGCTTTACCTAAGTAGTCTCGGACTTCGGCGCGGATCTGGCCCTGGCTGTCCCGGAGCACGGCTCCGGCGCCGGCCGGACCGGGGTTACCCCGGGAAGCGCCATCAACAAATAGGGTCCAATAGTCCTGCTCTAGAGAACGATAATGCTCCGCGGCTTCCCCAAAAAGGTGCTGTAGGTCTTTTAAACACAGACCATAACGCTTCAGGAGGCCGGGGATATAGGGGTTTTCCGCCAGGGCATAGAATAGCTCGGCCCGGCTGGGCGGCTTGGGCGCGCTAAGGGTCATTACGCCGCAGTTTCAGAATTCAGGCCTTCGGGTTCACCCGGACCCGACCAGTAAATTATCCGCTGACAATGCGGGCAGCTTAAAATCTCTTGCTCTTTCTGAAGCTCAATAAATTGCTGGGGCGGCAGACTCATATGGCAGGCCAGGCAGACTCCCTGCCGGACTTCGGCAATGGCGGTACCATTGCGCCGTTCCCGGATAAACTCATAACGTTTTAAAAGATTGGGGGAAATCTGTTGCAAGACCTGCGGTCGCCGCGCGGTCAGTTCCTGAATTTGCTGATTGACCGTGGCCATCTGCTCCTCCACTTCCGCCCGCAATCCCTCGATCTGGCGTTGCAGGGTGATTATCGCCTCTTGTTGCTGGGCCAGGGTTTGATGATGGACCTCAATAATCTCCAATAGTTCCAGGATCTCGGTCTCTTTCTGATCCTTGCGATCCTCCCGGAAGGCAATCTCCCGAAGCATCGCCTTATATTCAATATTATCTTTGATCTCCATCAGCCGTTCCCGGCTGCGGCTGATACTGTCATCCATCATGACCATTTCTGATTCCAGTTGGCGATGCTGAGTCTGCAATTCCTCCACTTTTTGTTCTTCTTCCTGTTTCTCCTGCTGGACTGCCGCTAGCTTGGCCTCTAGTTCCCTCAGGTTGGCCGGAATTTCTTCCAGCGCCTGAGAAAGGGCACGGATTTCCTTATCCAGTTCCTGCAAGGCGATTAAGTGCCTTAATTCTTCAATCAATTTTATTCCTCCACTGTCTTAAAGCTCAAACTAAGCAATGCCGACATACGTCGTCTGCCAGATTGAATCGCTATCATTCATTTCTTAAACTCTGCAAAAAATTTCTCATCAACATCGAAGGTAATTCTTGGCTTAAGTCCGAGTTCGAGGTTTTCAAACATTTTGACTAAGGCCTCTCCATCAACTAGTTCAATTGGAAGTGCACCATCCCTTCTAGATTCTTTCTTGGCTTCGACTGTAAATGTGCCTGTAGTTACGATAATACCCTTATCAGCTCTACCCATCATGGCCCCGCGGAAATCTCGCACTTGTGACGGGGTTACCGCTCCTTGGTAACGTTTGCACTGAAAAAGAACTTTAAAGCTGACGAAAGGGTTTATCTGCAGGATACCTCTGCCATCAATGCCGCCGTCCCCGGTTTTGCCAGTGACCTCAACTTGTTGAAAACCCGACTCTCGCAGCAGTCTTTGGCTCAGGCGCTCAAAACCGTCGGGTGGCAATGCTTTAATCAGGTTAAGCAGTTTGGTTCGGTAGTTTTGAGGCTCAATCTCATCTTCAACTGTTTCTGCGCCCAAAGGTTCAGGTCGGCCTTTAAGCTGTTTATCTTCTCTGAAAGCTTTATTGACTTTTTGAAAGGTGCCCAAGGGATCGAATGTCTTAATTTCAAGAGACAGGCCCGCTTCGGTAAGACTCCAAACCCCGCGTTGCGAGGAGTCGAGGAAGCCGGCGCGGGCCAGATAAAGCCTAGCCCATTGAACTTGATTTCTTACCCGAGATTGACCGCTCTTTAATGTCACCTCCTGTTCCGATTCGGGTATCTTCATTTTTTCAATGACCTGGTCAATCACTTCTGCGGCCGCTCCAGAACCACCAGTTTCTTTGAGAACCTCTATGATCGGCCTAAAGAAGCGAACGAACTGCGGCCCTTTGCCTTTTCTCATCTTTAGCTTTTTACCCCAACCACTGATTAAACATAACGAAATGGATCTTGCCCCCAGGCATCGATGATAACTTTTACCCGCATGCCTTCCTGATCCAGTCTTTCCTGGAGCCGCTGGCCCCAGGCCGGCATAAAGATCGACTCGGTGGCATAATGCCCCAGATCAAGGATGGCCATGCTTTCCGAAGCCCAGGGGACCGCCTGATGATAGCGGATATCGCCGCTGAGATAAAGCTCCGCCCCCTGTTTCCAGGCGGCTTCGATCAGGTCGCCGCCGCTGCCGCCACAGAGTGCCACTTTTTTGACCATCTCGGGCGGTTGCCCCGTCGCTTTGATGATTTGAACCCGGAACAAAGTCTTGAGTTGCTGAAGTACCTGAGGCCAGGGACGGGCCTCAGGCCACTCTCCCACTCGTCCTAACCCTAGCGGCAGCCCCGGATTTTTTAAATGATAAAGGTCATAGGCCACTTCTTCATAGGGGTGGGCGTTTTTAAGTCGCGCCATTACTCCGGTGAGGCGACTCTCCGGCACCAATACTTCCAGGCGTGATTCACTGACTCGGGATTGGGTCGCGACCTCACCGCGCCACGGCTGGGCCCCGGCTAGCGGCCGGTAGGTTCCCTCCCCCCGGCTGGCAAAGGAGCAGTGCGCATACCGTCCGATAACCCCGGTGCGGTCGTCGAACAGGGCTTGACGCACCTGGTCTTCATAGCCCAGGGGGACAAAAACGGTTAATTTATAGACATGATCAGCGCTGGTTTCCTGGAGCACCCGCACCTGGGTTAATTCCAGAATCTGCGCCAAGAAAGCATTCAGGCCCTGTGCGGCGATATCCAGGTTGGTATGGGCCGCGGCCAGGGCCAAGTCATGTTTTAAGGCCAGACTTAACAAGCGTCCGACATGGGTGTCGAGACGGAGGCGTTCCAGGGGCTGGAACAATACGGGGTGATGGGTTAGAACCATCTGGGCTCCGGCGGCCACGGCCCCCTTTAATACCGGTTCCGAGGGTTCCAGAGCCACTACCAGACGTTCGACGGGCTGTTCTGGGTGGCCGATCTGCAATCCCACCCGGTCCCAGGCCAGGGCCAGGGAGGCCGGGGCCTGCTCTTCGACCAGGGCCAAAATGTGCTTAACGGTTACTGCCATGGTGAATAAAAAAGGGGTGCTCGTGTAGCACCCCGGGTGAGAATCCCCTCCGGCTGTTTAGGGGATGATGATTAACTTGTAGTAATTTAAGCATATTCTCTCTGATGTTGGTGGGCCCACCTGGATTCGAACCAGGGACCTTCCGGTTATGAGCCGGTGGCTCTAACCGCTGAGCTATGGGCCCCAGATTGATCCTGCCGGGCCGGGTCGCGGGTCCAGCTTTTGCCTCCTGCCTTAATCTGTCCGGGTGGTGACTCCGGCAAATTTTGGTCAGGCCATCCATGGCCAGTCAACCAGGAGATTGACATCTATAATTATAACTCATAATACCTGATTAATTGCAACCCTAATTCTGATGCCGTCGAAATCCGGTTATTATTTCCCCCAAAATGTGATGCCGGACTTCGAATCTCAGTATTCCACAAAGCTGCGCAGTTGTTTGCTGCGCGACGGATGGCGGAGCTTGCGAATCGCCTTGGCCTCGATCTGGCGAATGCGTTCCCGGGTCACCAGGAAATTACGTCCCACCTCCTCCAGGGTATGGTCGGCCTTTTCGCCGATGCCAAACCGCATGCGGATGACCTTTTCTTCGCGGGTCGTCAGGGTGGTTAGCACCTTCTGGGTCTGTTCGGCCAGATTGAGGTGTTCCACCGCTTCCACCGGCGAGGCGATCTTCCGGTCCTCGATAAAATCGCCCAGATTGCTGTCTTCTTCTTCACCGATGGGGGTTTCCAGGGAGATGGGTTCTTTGGCAATTTTCAACACCTTGCGCACCTTATCGAGGGGAAACTCCATTTTTTCGGCGATTTCCTCCGGGGTCGGCTCGCGGCCGATTTCCTGGACCAGATGGCGGGAAGTACGGATCAATTTGTTGATGGTCTCAATCATGTGGACCGGGATGCGAATAGTGCGGGCCTGATCGGCAATGGCCCGGGTAATAGCCTGGCGAATCCACCAGGTGGCATAAGTGCTGAACTTATAACCCCGTTCATATTCAAATTTATCGACCGCCTTCATCAGGCCGATATTGCCCTCCTGGATCAGGTCCAGGAACTGTAAGCCCCGGTTGGAATATTTTTTGGCAATACTGACGACCAGGCGCAGATTGGCTTCGACCAACTCCCTTTTGGCAGTAGTCGCCTGCCGTTCTCCTTTGACGATCCGGTTATGAATCTCTGGAACCCGTTCGGCCGACACCCCCATTTCTTGGGTTACCTTCTTTAACTGTTTGTGGGCGGCGTCCCAACGGCTTCCCCATTCCGGCAACTGCTCGGCTGATAAGCCTACGCCATTGCCCGGCCGCGTCACCCTATCTTTATCAGCTTTTTTACGACTTTTACAGCTCCGCTTAAATTCAGCGGCGCTCATCCCGGTGGCCTCCAGGCAGTCTCTCATGACTTGCTGGGAATCGCGCACCTTCTGAGCCAGCACCGAGATTTTCTGAATAATCTTGTCCAGATGACGCCGGTCGATCCGCAACTGTTTGACTACCTGGGCGATCTGGCGCCGATCGCGTTCCAGGTGGGCTTCTAGTGAAGCTCTTTTTTCAGGAGACAAGCCCGGTTCGGCCAGCGATGCACTAACGTTGCGGCTGTGATCTTCCAATCTCTTGATTTTTTTGATTAGTTTCTGAAGGTTATCTTTGTAGGAGACCAGATCGGTTCCCGAATTATTAGAATCCGTATCGTCGATCAGATCATCTAGGGGTAATTTCTTCTGGAAGATCTTCTCAGCTACAGAGAGGATTTCCTTGGCTCCCAGCGTGGTTTCTAGAAGAGCGCAGATGACTTCCCGATCCCCCTGTTCGATGCGTTTGGCAATCTCTACTTCGCCCTCCCGGGTCAACAAGGAGACCATCCCCATCTCCTTCAGGTACATTTTGACCGGGTCACCGATTTTAATGGGAGTTTCGGTTTCAAAGTCCAGATTTTCTTCCTCCGCCGGCGCATTTACCGAAGGCTGGAGAGAGATTTTTTTAGGGACTTCGATTACCTTCAAGTCAATATCTTCAAAAATCACAATATTTTCAGCGGTTTCATTAAAGAGCGGGGTGGTGGATACCGAATCAGGAAAATCCTCCAAGGGGATATACCCGCAGTTATCTTCCAAGGATACGTAATCCTTGTACTCTTCAATATCAGTGCCCTTGCTCATTGATTTTCTCCTTTTCCCCAAAAGGTCCTGGTGCTGCTAGCAAACTACGTAATTGCAGATCAATGTCTCTGATCCGGGCAGTAATTGCCAAAACGTCCTCCCCCGTTTGACTCTTATAGGCCCGGTGTAGTTGTTGTTTAAGCTGTTGTTGCTCCTTTTTTAACTGGCGTTTGCGGAATCCACGGCAATAATCCTCAACCAGGTTAGCGAGATTCCCTACCGGAAATTCCTCTGGTGCCAGAGACAGGGCACAGACCTGGTTGCGCAGGTGGGTAGTTTCCATCTGGGTTACCAGCAGGCCGTAATCGAGCCGGCCATGATGCTGATAACAGATCAACAATTGGGTAGCAATCTCCTTGAGACTGTCATCCTCAAAGTCTTCCAGCCAGTCGGCCAGCGAAACTTGAGGCATGACGGTGGGATGGTTAAGAATTAATTTAATTAAGCCGCGCTCCAGACTTACGGTCAACTCCCCCGGCGAACTTAACGTCCGCACCCTGGAGTTGGCATTAGACTTTAAGGCTTGCTGTAAGGCGGTTTCCGCTACTCCCAAGCGTTCTGCGGCCCGGTGAATCCAGAGGTGGCGTTCTACCGGATCGGTCAGGACCTGGAGATAGGGTTTCAACAGTTCCAGGGTGGTGACTTTGGCTTCTACCCCACTCCCCTGGGATTTAAGAATTTCCTCCAGGACAAACTCGAACAGCGGTCGGGCCTGATCCCAGGGGTTACGGAAGATTTCCACCCCGTGTTTAAAGGCATAGCTGTCCGGATCTTCGCCCGCCGGTAAGGTCAAGACCCGGACCGGCAGGCGTTCCGCGGCAAATTGCGGGAAAGTTCGCATCATCGCCTTGAGACCGGCCTGATCGCCATCAAAGACGATCACCACGCGCGGCACATAGGCCTTTAACAGCCGCACCTGATCCCGCGTCAAGGCGGTGCCCAGACTGGCCACCACTGGTTCAATGCCGTGCACCCGCAGGGCCAGCAGATCTATATAACCTTCTACCAGGAGGGCTAGCTGGTGTTTGCGCAAGGCCTCGCGGGCCTGATAGAGGCCATAAAGCGAGCGTCCCTTGGAGTATAACGGGCTTTCCGGGGAATTCATATACTTAGGTTCACCCTCCTCCAGCAGGCGCCCGCCAAAGGCAATTACCCGTCCCTGTCGATCCAGGACAGGGAACATCAAGCGGCCCCGGAACCGGTCATAGTATCCCCCCGAGGTGCGCGCAATGATCAATCCCAGATCACGGGCGGCCTCCAGCGAGCCGCCGCGCGCCGACAGATGTTTTTCCAAGGCCCGCCAGTCATCCGGGATATACCCCAAGCGATAGTCGGCTACCACTTCCGGACTTAAGCCCCGGCGGGTCAGATATGCCTGAGCCGGTGCCCCTGACGGGGCCTGGAGATTGGCTTCAAAAAAGGCCGCGGCCAGTTCGTTGACCTCGTACTGAGCCTGGCGTTTTTTTAGCTGACGCGCCTCCTGCGGTCCTAATTCCTTGGAATAGATGGGTATTCCATAACGCCGGGCCACCTCCAGCACGGCTTCGGGAAAGGTTAAGCGCAGGTGCTGCATCAGAAAGGTGAAGACATTGCCGCCTACGCCACAGCCAAAACAGTGAAAGATTTCGCGTTCCGGATAGACGGTAAATGAGGGTTTGGTTTCGCTATGGAAGGGGCACAGCCCGACTAAATAGTTACCGCGGGGCTTAAGACTCACATACTGCCCAATGACCTCAGCAATGGGCGCCGCGGCCTTGATCTCCAACAGTTTGGATTCCGGGATGTATGTAGCCATAAGCTTAAATTTGCAGTTCAGAAATTGGTTAAGCCAAGGTTCTTTCTCAACGTTTTACAAAGGCCGGTTTAATCTTTAATGTCCACGGTGGTCACCCCCCTTCCGCCCTGGTTGATGTCGCCAGGGTAAAAATTTTTGACCATGACATGCTGACGGAGAAATTCTTGCACCGCCTGTTTTAAGCGGCCGGTGCCAATGCCGTGGATGATATCCACCCGCGCACACCCGCACAATACCGCCTGGTCCAGCAGGCGATCCACTAAGGGCAGGGCTTCCTCAACTCTCAGGCCAATAATGTTCAGGGTTGGAGAGCTCAGGTGGGTATCGGCACTGATCTCTACACCCCCCTGGCAGGAGCTATGAAATACCCTCCCGGTCTTGGCCTCCGGTCGGGCCGGTTTCAGATCTGCCTGGGACAGACGTAACTTGATGGTGCCGACCAGCACTTCCATGCGGCCGTCCTTATCAGGCCCCGACATTACCACGCCTTCCCGACCCAGTGAGGTGAGGAAAACCTCTTGGCCGGGGTAGGGGGGCGGTAATGGCGCTGGTGTAGGTCTTGAGTGTTGGACCACGGATTGATAAAGTTTGTGCTGCTGCCGTGAAAATTCCTGGCGCAAGGGCCCCCAGGTTTCCTGACCGCTTTCCAGGCGTTTTAAGATCTGCTTAAACTCACCTTCGGCCTGTTTAATGGCCTGGGCCACGGCCTGTCGGTTCTCTTCTTGCAGTTGCCGTCGTTCCTCTGCCGCGGCCTGTCTTTGCCTTTCCAGGTCGGCCAACTGCGCGGTCAAGTCCTGTTCTTTCTGAGTCAGCTCTTGTTGTTGCCGGGCCAGGGCTTGTTGGGAGGCTTCCAGTTCGGTCAGGAGCTGCAGGGCCTGGAGGCCTTCCTGGCCTAAATATTGTTGGGCCTCGGCAATGATTTCAGGAGCCAGACCTAACTCGCCGGCAATTTTTAGGGCATTGCTGGGGCCGGCCACCCCGTAGGCCAGACGGTAAAGCGGCCGCTGGGTCTGGTCGTCAAACAGCACCGCGGCGTTTCCCAGGTTGGGATGCTTATGCGCAAAGGCCTTGAGCAGATGAAAATGGGTGGTCACCGCGCCATAAGCCCCGGCCCGGGCCAGGGCATTGAGCAAGGCCAGGGCCAAGGCCCCGCCCTCGGCGGGATCGGTGGCGGTGCCTAGCTCGTCCAAGAGCACCAGGCAACGCCCGTCGATCTGGGAGAGAATGGCCGCGGCCCGTTTAATGTGGGCGGAAAAGGTGCTGAGATCGCTGGCCAGGTCCTGGGTATCGCCGATGTCGGCAAAGATGTGGTCAAAGATACAGATCTCGCTGCCTTCGGCCACCGGAATGGGGATACCGCACTGGACCATCAGGCTTAACAATCCCAGGGTTTTCAGGGTAACGGTTTTGCCGCCGGTATTGGCCCCGGAGATCACCAAGAAGCGGCGGGCAGGAGAAAGTTCTAGATCAACCGGGACAACGGACTCAAAGCCGCCGCGGCCCCGCTCCCGGGCTAAGAGCAACGGATGTCGGGCCGTCCTGAGACTGACGCGCCCGCCGCGGGTCAGGATCGGGGCCCGGGCCCGGTAATCCTGGGCATAAAGGGCCTTGGCGTTGGTGGCGTCTAATTCGGCCAGGATGGCCAGATTATCCTGGATGGCCTCCTGATAAGCCCGGACCAGGTCGGTCAATTGCCGTAAGATGCGCTCTTGCTCGCGCTTTTCCTCATTGACCAGCAGGTTGAGGCTATTATTGAGGTTAATGACCTCGAACGGTTCGACAAACAGGGTGGCCTTGCTCTGCGATTGATCATGAATTATCCCTGGCACCCGGCCCTTGCACTCGGCTTTGAGCAGAATTACATAACGACCGTGGCGTTGGGCTACTAAGCGATCTTGCAGGACATCTTTAAACTCAGGCTGGGAGAAAAGATGCTGTAACTGACGGGTTAACTGCTGCCGGGTGCGGGCCATTTGCTGGCGCAATTGCTGCAGTTCCGGACTGGCCTGATCTAAAATGAGGCTGTGGGGGCTGATGGCTTTCTGGATGGCCTGGCGGAGGGGGGCCAGTTCTTGCAGCTGCAAGGCCCGGCGGGCAATCAGGGGATACCGGGAGACGACCGCCGCAAAATATTGCCGGACCCGGCTGACCAGCCGTAATACCCGCAAGATCTGGTTAAAATCACCGGGTTCCAGGATACTGCCGGGAACCTGGACCCGACGCCGCAGAGTGGCTAAATCAGGGAATGGTTCCAGCGGGCAGGGACCCTCGACCGCGGTCAGTTCCCCCAACTCCGTGACTTCCTGGAGCAGGGCGGCAATCTGGTCCGGCTCGGCAAGCGGGCAAATTTGGGCCAAGCGGGTCCGTCCTAGAGCCGAACTGGCGTAACCCTGTAAGACTTTTATCAGCTCTGGAAACTCCAGAGCCCGCAAGGTTTGCTCCGCCATCTCAGAATTGAGTCCGTTTAAGGTAACTACCAAAAAAGTTAATGAACTTGAGTTAGTGCCGTCAACTGTTGCTTTACTAGCTCATTGATTACCTTTCCATCGGCCCGGCCCGCCACTTTGCTCATGATGGCTTTCATTACTTTACCGAGATCTTGGGGCCCTTGGGCTCCCACCGCTTTGATGACCGCAGCGATTTCCGCCTCAAGATCGGCTTCCGACAACTGGGGTGGCAAAAAAGAAAGGAGGAATTGCAATTCCTCCTGTTCTTGTTGAGCCAGATCTAGTCGGCCAGCCTTGGTATATTCTGCGTTGGCCTCTCGGCGTTGTTTTATTTGAGACGCAATTACCGCGGTAATTTCCGCCTCTGTAAGTTTACGTCTTTCTTCTACTTCGCGATTTTTCAAAGCTGCGCGGACCATCCTTAGTACCGCAAGCTTTCGTTGCTCTTTACCCTTTAAAGCGGCTTTGAAAGCCGTGTCGATCTCTTGATAGAGGGACATTACCTAGCCTCTGGCTCCAAATTTCCGCATGCGTTTTAGAGCCCGTTTTTTGGCCGCCAATGCTTTTTTCTTCCTCTTGACGCTAGGTTTTTCGTAGTGTTCTCGTTTGCGGATATCCGAGAGTATCCCCGCTTTCTCACACTGCTTTTTAAAGCGCTTTAAGGCGAGTTCAAAGGGCTCATTTGCTTTCACCCTTACGCCCGGCATTCATTTTCGCCTCCTCCCCTGTTAAATCAAGCCGTTAAGGACCCCGTTGCTATTCTCCCACTTGGTTCCTGAGCTCATCAGGCTACTGTAATTTTCGGGGTTATATGGCATATTCACTGAATTTATTAAATCTATCATTTACTTTTTGACTGTCAAGTCATTTTTTTTTAGATTTAGTCCCCTGCTAACCACAGAAATCGGCGGCGGGTATGACCCAACTCAGTGGCCGGGCTAGGGTTGGGAGGGCAACCGACCGATGGTAATCGCCATGACGCGGTCCCCGTCCGGGGCGAGTTTGATACATTTAAATATGCCGGGAGCCAGGCTGACCTTTTTAAACTGTTGAGGGGTAATTTTGACCCGGTTCCAGCTTTTTGCTAACTCATTTTCTAGCTCGTTCCCAAGTTGTCCTTGGGAACGAAACTAATTACCTGGGCCGCTGGATAACCGCGCAGGATTTCTCCGGCCACATCCACTACTAGGGGGATTTGGTCGATGAGGGCCGTATCACTGGTGCTAACCGGTATGGCCTCAGCCATCAGGCATTTCTCCGGCACGGCCACAGCCCGGGCTTCGACCACCAGTCCCTGGGCTTCAAACATCTGTCGGGTCCGGGCGGCTAATTCGCCGCTGCGACTGAGGGGTGCATCATACCACACCTTGATGGGTCCCAGGTGATGCTCCTGGAGATATTGGGCCAGCCGACTCAGGGCCGCGTCACTGAGCGGCGACGGCTGGTAACGACGGGAAACTTCGCCGATATCACGGATAAAGCCGTCATCGGCCGCGACCAGGGGCAGGCCCTGGAGACCGCACTCCAGGGTAATCAGGACATTATGGCCATCTAAACTTAGAGGTCCAGCCTTTAGGGCTGCCAGAGTAACCAATTTGGCCCGCCGCCGCGCCGCGGTAGCCGGGTCAAACACTCCGCGGTGTAACAATTGCCGGGCGGCACGGTTCTGTTGATAACGGTTGCCCACCAGCGTCAGCGCGGCCTGACGCGCATAGCCCCGGCTCAGCAGGTAGCGAAAATCGCGTCCGGCTTCCAGAAGCTTTTCCTGATCAAAGTTTTCTAGGGTCAAATGAACCCGCCGGATTACCCTGCTAACCTCTTCTTGGGGAGTGCATATCTGGTTACAAACCTTCCTTGGCCAGCTCTTCGATCAAGGTTTTCTGTTTTTTGGTGAGGCTGGCGGGGATATCAATGATAATGCGCACGTATTCATCTCCCCGCGACTTGCCGTTGGCTTGGGGGATACCGTAGCCCTTGAGACGCATCTTGGTCTGGCTCTGGGTTCCGGGCGGGATTTTCAGACTCATGGTCTTGCCGTCCAGGGTAGGAACGGTGACCTTGGTGCCGATTACCGCGTCGGTAAACTTAATATGTTTGTCGATATAGAGATCGTAGCCCTCGCGTTTAAACACCGGGTGCTCGATCTCCTTGATTTTGATATATAAATCACCCGGAGGACCGCCAGCCGGATTGATGCCGCCCTTTCCGGCCAGCCGCAGCCTTTTACCGGGGTTGATTCCCGCCGGGACCTTGACCGAGACCTTTTCCAAGTGGCCATCGCGGCTAAACTGGACCAATTTTTCCGTGCCAAAGGCGATTTCATGAAGGGTTAAGGTTAATTCGACCTGCAAATCCTGGCCGCGCAGCAGTTGGGTCTGGTTTTCGAAACCGCCGGTCTCGGTAAAATCGAAAAATCGACCCTTGCCCTTTTTGGTAAACGGGCTATAAGTTCGGGCCCGCCCCCGGCTTCCGAAGAGTCGCCCCAGGATGTCATCAGAAATGCCAAAATCCCGGAACACGTCGCTAAAATCAAAACCGCGGAAAATATCTTCTTGAGAGAACTTGGCCTTGAAGGCATGGGAACCGAAGGCATCGTATTCCTTACGTTTTTCAGGATTGCTCAGAACGGCATAGGCCTCACTGATCTTTTTAAACATCTCCTCGGCATGCTTGTCCCCTTTGTTCTTGTCGGGATGATATTTAAGGGCCAGTCGCCGGTAAGCCTTCTTGATGTCTTCAGGGCTGGCATCTTTATTAACGCCCAGAATCTGGTAATAATCCTGATCGGCCATAATACTGCAGGAACGCCTCCACCTTTGAGTAGCTCAATTGCCGGAAGATTTTAGGTGAGCTTCAAATAGGGTTCAATTAAATTATAAAAACCTAGCAAGGGTTTGTCAAGGCACCGCTATTCGTATAACTGACTATATTCATTATCGTTTTTTAACTAATATGGTGATTCTTAAGGTGAAAAAATGCACAGCATTTACTTGCTTATTTTTCTTATATGTGTTATCCATTGTTTGTTAAAAAGAAGATTAAGCCTTAATCGAAAAGTATCTGGAAAATAAGCATGGGCTGGTGTAGGAAAAAAATCGGCAAATTGAATACCAGTTAAGGAGGTAACTGTATGACAGCACTGGCTGGCGGTTTAGGGGCCTTGGTTCTGGGGATTATTGGTTTGACCCTGTGGTTCGGAGATTTCTTAACCCTGTTAAAGGGCGGCATTCCTTTGCTGCTCTTATTGGGTGGGGCCCTGGCTGTTTACCTGGGTTTTGAAGAGGCCAAGGATAAGCTCTTTAAAAAATCTGAAACCCCGAGCTTCGAAGCTCCCAAAGCCACTGAGGCCGAAGTTGAGAAATATAAGGCTGAGGTAGAAAGTTTAAAGGCCGAGATCGAGGCTCTCAAGAAACAGGCCGAATAGCTTCATAAATTTGACTCGAAAGGCCTCCTGCGCTCCTACCTCGGGGGGCCTAAATCAATCTCCCCGCAGAACACTGGTTTGATCTCGCCACCGGCAGTACGAATCAGTAAGGCCCCATCGGCATTGATATCCAGGGCCAAGCCGGTAATGATTTGCCTACCCTGATGCACCGTCACCGTATTCCCCAAAGTTACCGCAGCTTGGCGCCAGCGGGACAGTATGGTAGTAAATTCCAGGGCCTGAAAATCGGCATAGAGTTGGTCTAGAGCTTCTAACCAGAGGCGCAGGATGGTCAGGCGGGAATAGGACTTGGCGCCGGCTTGGGCCAGCGAAGTGGCGATGGCGTTTAGGGGCGGCGGGAAATCAGGGGTATTGACGTTAAGGCCCAGCCCCAGCACCAGATGGCTCATCTGATCGCTCTCGGTTTCCATTTCCATTAAGATGCCACCCAATTTTTTACCCTGGCAGAGGATATCATTAGGCCATTTGATTCCGACCTTGAGGGCGGTGGCTCGTTCCAGGGCTTCGACCACGGCCACTGCCGCGGTCAGGGTCAGCTTGGGCATTTCCACCGGGGGGAGGGCCGGACGCAGGATCACCGAGACATAAATCCCGGTTCCCCGCGGTGATTCCCAGGTCCGACCCAATCGCCCCCGCCCCGCGGTTTGGGTTTCGGCGACAATTACGGTTCCTTGGGGAGAGCCTTGCCGGGCCAGTTGTTTGGCCAGGTCGTTGGTCGAACCTAAGGTGGGAAAGTGATAAAAGGGGCCGCGGATAAATTGGGTATTGAGATCCTGAGCAATCTCGGCGGGTAGGAGTAAATCCTGGTGCGGTGGCAGACGATAACCGCGGCGCGGGCTGCCGATAATGGGATAACCGACCGCCTTCAGGCGTTGCAGGCGTTTCCAGACCGCAGTACGGCTCAAACCGAAACGGCTAGCCAGGGTTTCTCCCGACAAATAATCTCCCGACTGCCTTAAGGCACCCAGAAGCTCCTGCTGTAGGGGATCCAGCTCCGGAGTAGATTGAGGAAGTGGCAGCCGTTTCATGGCATAGCCTTGGATGGAGCTTTTAGATGGCAATTTTATCAATACCGCGCCAAATTCATGGGGCCGAGGGCGAGGGCGGATGCTCGTAGCGTTCCACTACCCCGGCGGCCAGGCCAATGATGGCCGCACTTACCGAGGGGTAAATCAACAGTGCAATGCATAAGCCGGTCAGGCCATAGGCCAACGGTATATAAATCTGGGACGGCGCCAGTTGACAGCCCGGCACTAAAGCCAGCATTAGGGCCAGCGCCAAGGCTTTAAATGCCCAGCGGTAGTGTCCAGTCTTGCGCGTTGGTTTGGCCTGCATAATATAAATTATGCCATTAACTAGTTGAGGATGCAACCAGTTTGAGGCTTGCCCGGCCCTGCTTTCCGACTCGGCTCATCTTCGGCCACCCCGCGCTTCAGAGTCGCGCCCCTGCCATGATCAGAAACCAGATTTCCATAGAGATATTGACCAGTCCGGTCAGCCGCCACAGCATGGTCTGCCCCCGCGGCTCCTTGTACTTGCGGCGCTTGACCATCTCCTGATTGATCACTGCCAGGAGGATGATGAGCCACAAGCCTTGGTGATAGGGTAGGGGAGTGGCAGGGAAGAGAATAATTAAAACCATGCCGATAATGGCCAGGATATTGGCCAGGGTATAGACCAAGGCAGCGCCGATCGGGCCTAATCGGACCACTAGAGTCCGATGACCGGCTTGCCAGTCGGTGGCATAATCCCGAAATTCTTGGCTCAGATAAACACAGGCGCCGGAGGCCATCAGCGGCAGGGCAAACAGAAAGAGTTCACTGGCCCAATGCCCGCTCTGGAGGTAAAAACCGGCCACTAAAGGCAATAAGCCCAGCGCGACTCCGGCTACCAGAGCGCTGCCCGGCCGCGACCCCCATCTTACCGGCGGGGCTGCGGCCGCATAACCGCCGAGCAGGGCCACTACCACCAGGGCCATGGTCCAGTCGCCGGTCTGGAAATAAAATTGCAGGATCAAGCCGCTGAGAACGGCCACCGCGGCCGCACTGTATGACAGTTTGGTAAGCGTAGCTCGGGAAACCAGGCCGGTCAGGCACCAGGGCACATCCTCGGGAAAGCCGGAAATGGCTAAGGCCACGGGCCGGGTCTGGGACTTAGTGCCATATAGTTCTCTGATCCAAAAAAAAACCAACATCAAAGCGATCAGCGCCAGGGTGGCAAACTCCGCCACCGCCCATCGCCAGGCATAGCCCTGCACCGGGGCCAACAGCGTGCCGAGCCACAGAACGATTACCCCGGATAGTAACGGGGGCAGGTCAGAACATCGGAACAATTTTAATACTTCGGTTTTGGCAGCCATGAATTTTGCATTGCTGAAAATTTGGTTCACAGTGTAATCCTACATTATCTGGTCGTCAAGGTAGAACACAAGTCCAACCCGATCTAACCAGATCTAACTTTGGTGAGGTCAACCACACAAAAATAGGTTATAATGGAACCACCTTAACCATCGATCAAGACGCGACCGGTGGGGAAGGCACTGATAATTGAGGTCAGATAATTAATGATGGACATTCAAGCCCGGATAGAAATTTTAGCCCAACTGGCAAAGAGATTGGCCGAGCGGCGGGATGACTTGGTGGTCGCGGAAGCCGAGGACATCGGCGCCCCTTATCAGATCGGCAATATTGAACTGGACATGGCCATTAAGCATTTGTGCAGCATGTCGGTGGAGATTCCTTATGTCGCCGAAAAGGCCCCTTATGGCACGGTGGCGGCAATTTTTCCTTATGACGCCCCGTTGGTCATGCTGGCCCGGGTCGGCGGGGCGGCAATTTTAGGCGGTAACCGGTTCCGGTTCAGCTTTTCATCCCAGACGCCCCGGACCGCGCAGCTGGTGGCCGAAGTGGTGCGGCCGTTTTCGGTCTTTGAGCCGGTAATGGGACAGGATAATCCCCAATTTGGCCGCCAGTGCGTCACCGACTCCGAGGTCCGGGTGTTGTTTATCTCCGGGGGGCCAGAGGTCGGGGCTATTTATGAACAGGCCGCGGCGAATTTTGATAAGCTGTTTTTTGCCGGGCCCAGCGGCATGCCGGCCGCAGTGCTGTTGGCTGATGCCCCGATTGCTCAGGCATGCCGTTATCTGGTCCGGCGGGCCTTTATCAACGGCGGCCAGTATTGTACTACGATAAAAAAAGCCTATATCCATACTGAGATTTATGACCGGGTAAAATCGGCCATCTTGGATCAATTGGCTGCCATAAAGGTGGGGGAGCCGCAGGATCCCGAAGTCTGGATCGGCCCCATCAAAGTGGAACGCACCCGGCGGTTGCTGGCCCAGAGTCTTGAGGTCATTGCCGAGCCCCGGTACCTGGTGCCGCCGCGTCTGGAGGGCGAATGGATCTGGCCCTTATTGGTGGAAGTGCCGGAGGTGCCGGATCTGGTAATGTTCGGCCCGTTTCTGGCCCTCATCCGGGTTGCGGACGACGCCCAAGCCCTAGACCATCTGCAACAGACCCAATATCCCTTTGCGGTATCGATTTTTGGCACGCTCACCGCGGAGTTTATGGAGCAGCTACAACAGAGCTTTGGGATGGTCTATGAAAATCCTGACTTTACCTTTACACCGTTGCGGCTGCCCTTTGGCGGCAAGAAACAGAGCGGCTGGATTTTGGAAAATAAAAACGGTAACCTTGAGCGCCGGGACGGGGCCTTTATCTATAGCGCCGAACTGGTCCAGGAATGATCAGCTTTCAGATGTTGCCCTCCACTTGGCCCACTAATTATCAACAGGCCGTAGCCTGTCAACAGGCCTGCCAGGGGAAGGTGAGACTGATTCCCCTGGCGGCCCCGCCACGGCTGGTAGCCGGGGTCGATGTGGCTTATGATAAAGTCGGTGCGGCGCTGTACGGGGCCGTGGTGGTCATGTCGCTGCCGGATTTAGAAATAGTTGAAGAAGTAGGGGCCATCGGCGAGCAACAATTTCCCTATATTCCCGGCCTGCTGTCCTTCCGGGAAATTCCCATCTTGATTAAAGCCCTGGAGCAGGTCCGTCACCGGCCCGAGGTTATCCTAGTTGATGGTCAGGGGATTGCCCATCCCCGAGGCTTGGGCTTAGCGACCCATTTAGGGGTGTTGGTGGAAATGCCCACCATCGGCTGCGCCAAGAGCCGCCTGATCGGCACGTTTAGGGAACTAGGGAGGGAGAAAGGCAGCGTCAGCCCTTTAGAGTGGCAGGGGCAGACCATCGGTGTGGTCCTGCGCTCCCGTCGGAACTGTAAACCCCTTTACTTATCGCCGGGCAATCTGATTACGATGACCGAAACCCTGGAGATAGTGAAGCAATGTCTGGGCAAATACCGCCTGCCCTTGCCGTTACGGGAAGCCCACCTGCTCAGCCAACGGCTGCGGGCCGAGGCCTTGCTATCGCAATCATAAGGCGGGATGTGCTTTGCTTTCCCGCCCTACGGGCTC
>MUKC01000101.1 GCA_002049795.1 Desulfobacca sp. 4484_104
GGCATGCTGTTTATGATGCCCACCTTGGAACAGCAACATTTCTGTATGCGGGGGATGCGCTTTGGCCTTGATATTATCTGGATTGCCCGAGGCCGGATCATCGGGATGGCCAAAAATCTTGACCCTATGGATAAGCGAACTTTTTCCTCTCCGGCTCCGGCCGACCAGGTCTTGGAAGTCCCGGCAGGATTTTGTGATCAACATCAGCTCCAGATAAACGATAGGGTATCATTTAAATAAAAATATCACCCTTAACTTGACCAGGATGATTGGCTAATTTTCCGCGCGAGGTGAGGCGCCGCTGACTGCACGGTCTATTAACCTAAAATTAGGCGGACTGCTGGCTCTGGGATGGTTGCTGCTGATCGGAGCGGAGGCCACCTGGGGAGGGACGTATCTGCTGACCGCCTTCCCGGATGGGCTTGAGGTTTATCGCGGCTTACTCAAGCCGCTGTTGCGGCTGATTTTCGCTATCGGTATAGGTCTTATGCTGGGCAACCTTATCGAAGGCAGTGGGCTTACCGGCCGTCTGGGTCGCCTGGCCCTGCCCTTACTGCGCTGGGGCCATCTCAGGGAACAATCTGCGGTGGCCTTCACCACCGCGTTCTTCTCCTCGGTAGCCGCCAATACCATGTTGATGAATTCCTATCAGGAGCAGGCCATCAGCCGCCAGGAATTGATCCTGTCGTCGCTGTTGCTCACCTTGCCCACCTTTTTCCTACATCTGCCTACCGGGAGAGTTGGCCCAAGTTTAAGAGCCGTTTCCGGCAGGTGCTGGTAGTCACGATACCGGTATTTTTGCTGATTTTTGTGGCCCAGGAAGCAGGATTGTTTGACGGGCTCAGGACATTGCTGGCTCAAAGTTTACTGCCCACCTCGATCCCGGTGGAGTCCTTGAGTATTATTGCGCTTTCCCTGGCCGCCGAAACCACTGCCGGATTTGGTGCGGCCGCGGCCTTTTGGGAGACCGGTGCCTTAAGCCCGCCCGTTATTCTTTTGACTCTGCTGATCGGGACTATCCTGTCCTCGCCGGTCCGGGCCGTACGCCACCAGCTTCCCTATTATCTGGGCATTTTTACTCCGGCTTTGGGCTTTAAGATCATGGTCCTATCCCAACTTTGCCGCGCCTTGAGCCTGCTGCCCTTTCTGGTGCTCTGCTATCTGTGGTATCTACCTACGAAGTGAAATTGCTCCAAACCCCCAGTGGCACCGGTTTCCTGCCGGTGCGGACGCAGACGGCAGCGTGGGGCGCCCAGAGATTCGGCCAAGCCAAGGCACCTGGCTGTCTCAGGCGGCAGACCGCCCATTTCTCGGGCCAGTTCTTCCTGGGAGCTCGGTAGTGAAAAAGCAACTGATTCCATCCTGATAAGATCTTCTCCAGGACAAGCGTAAATGCCATCAATGGGAAGCAAGATAACATCTGGGATTCCTGAATATGCCAGGACAGTAATTAGGTAATCATGATAGAACCACGGACGATAGTAAAGGCCCCGATACAAATTCCGAAGGAGCGGCGTCACATCCCGGATTTCCATATGTTCTCTGGGAATAGGCTCAAACTCACCTGCCGCTGGTTGTGTCACGTGTCGCTGGATCACCGCCTTCCTCCTTATCGTCCCCAAATGAATGCTTGTGAATATTTCATCCGTTGGGCCAAGAGCGTCTTGTCATATAACTGGTGTTGGAAGAGCTTGGAAGTCCTAAAGTTTTCCTTTCGGGGCTTCATTGCCTCCCTATCTAAAATCCCCTCTGAGGTATTAAAGCGCTGTACGCCCCAAATGCTAGGTTTCAATGTCGTTTGACTATAAGGGCCTGGACCGACAGGCCCCAGAAAGGCCCAGGGTGGTTTTGACAAATTAATCTACTTAGATTTCTTATGAAAGATGGTGGAGGCGGCGGGAATCGAACCCGCGTCCGCAAATAGTCCCTAAAAGCTTCTACATGCTTAGCCGGTGCATTGATTTCACCTGTCGGGCCTTCCGCCGGCAGAATGCCTGACAAGCTAGCCCACTTGAAATTCGATCACCAAAGCGCGGGCGTCGAAGGTGATCTAGCCGGAATACCGTCACCTGAAGAATCCTTCCGGCTAGATTCTTCAGGCGTTAGCCTTAAGCGGCTAAAGCGTAGCCGTAATTGTCGGCATTTGTGTGTTCCCTACCTGTTTTACGAGCAGACAGGACCTCGGCATGCGACTTCAAGTTCCCTACCCACGTCGAAGCCGGTACGCCCCCTTTCTAATTTAGAGTATAATTATTATTGGTTTTTTTTGCAAGCTTTTTGTTTGACGCATAAAAGCCAGATTTAAGAATCGGACCCTGGTTGACTAATCGCTAACAATTCCTGGGCATGGGCCAGGGTGGTTTCGGTCACGGTAGCGCCGCCCAACATCCGGGCGATCTCCTGAAGCCGGTCAGCGGCATTGAGCTTTTTAACCGTGGTCACGGTACGGCCCTCTTGCACCTGCTTCTCGACCCGGAAATGGTGGTTCCCGAAACAGGCGATCTGCGGCAGATGAGTAATACAGATAATCTGATGCTTGGCGGCCAGATGATGCAATTTCTGACCCACCACCTGGGCCACCGCGCCACCGATCCCGGCGTCCACCTCATCAAAGACCATGGTCTCGACGCCGGTCTCCTGGGCCAGGATATTTTTCAGACCCAATACCAGGCGCGACAATTCCCCCCCGGAGGCAATACGGGCCAGGGGCTTGGGAGCTTCACCAGGGTTGGGGGCCAGATAAAACTCCACCTGATCGGCGCCGGTGGCGGTCAACCACTGAGCGCCGATTTGCCCTTGCAGCTCAGGAAGATCCAGCCCAGCGCCCGGCCCTTTCTGAAAGTGGACGATAAATTGGGCCTGCGGCATGGCCAGACTGTGGATTTCCTGTTCTACCGCATGAGTTAGCCGTTGGGCCGCGGCCTGGCGCTGTTGGGAAAGCTCTAGCGCCTGGCGCTGGAGTTCCTGGACCGTGGTGGCCAGTTGTTCATTTAGGCCTTGTAATTGCGTATCAAAATCATCCAGCTGCTCCACTTCCCGGCGGGCCCGGTCCTGATAAGCCAGGACATCCGCCAGACTGGGGCCGTATTTGCGCTTCAAACGCTCCAGCAGCGCCAACCGATTTTCCAGTTCTGCCAGCCGCCCCGGCTCGAACCGTACGGCAGGTAGATAATCCCTCAGGGCCAGGGCCAAGTCCTCTAATTGATAGCGGATATTTTCCAATTCCTTTAGTCGGGGCTGCCAGGCCGGGTCGATCCGGGCTAGAAAATTGATAGAGTCGCGGATTTCGCTGAGCGTGCCCAGCAGCGCGGTTTTCCCGGCATAGAGGCGGTCATAACTGGTATGGGTTTCCTCCCAGAGTTGGGCGGCATGGCGGGCCCGCTCCCGTTCCTGAGTCAAGAGCTCATCTTCCTGGGGAGCGACTTGGGCCTGCTCCAGTTCCTGGAGCTGGAAAGCCAGTAATTCTCGATTGGCCTGAAGCTCTTGCTGCTTGGCCAGGATCTGTTCCCGTTCCCGTTTTAGTTGCTGCCAGTTCTGGTAACCGGATCGGAACTGCGCCACCTGGTCGCCCAGGCCACCATAGGCATCCAAGATGGGCAGGTGGTTTTCCGGAGCCAGCAGCACCTGATATTCGTGCTGTCCGGATAAACTCAGCAATTCCCGGCCTAAAGAGGTCAAAAATTTCAGGGTCACGGCCTGACCGTTGATATACGCCCGACTACGGCCGCTCCGGTTTACCACCCGCCGGAGCAGCAATTCTTCATCGTCAGCGATTCCCTGATCGAGCCCCCCGGCGGTCCCGACGCTGGTCGGAGGAACCCAGAACCGGGCCTCGATCTCGGCCTCCGCGCTGCCGGTGCGAATTAATTCTTCACTGCCGCGCCCCCCCAGGAGCAGATTAACAGCCTGAATAATCATGGACTTACCGGCCCCGGTTTCGCCGGACAGGATATTTAAGCCCGGCCCCAGTTCCAGTTCAATCTGATCCAGGATGCCCAGATTCTTGATACGCAGTTCGGTCAACATCGGGATCGCCAGGGAATATAAAGAGATCCCCCTAATGGCGCGGCCTAACCCTGCAATTTCCGTGCGGCACCAAATAACCGATAAACCGAAAATCCCGATAGGGCCGCGACATCCTCGGTCGCTAGGTGGGTGACAATGCTCTCATCGAAGATGATATTGGCCTCCGGCTCAAATTCGTCGTCACCTTGCCAGAGCACATGGGTGATCGGCACCAGAGGCAAGGCCTGATAAGTGGCCGCGGCATCCCCTAAGTCAAGCTTGACGCCCCCCATCATTGCCGCGGCCTGCCGGTATAGCTCCAGGTTATGGCCAAAGACCTTGAGAAGCGGCACCCGGGCCCGTTGGACAAAGGCGGAATGGTAGAATTCCCCGGCCGGTACCTGGCGGAAATCAATGGTTTTCCCGGTCAAAGGTTTTCCCTGGGTAGTGACCAGATAATGGAGCATCAGAATCTGCTCCTGAATATTGACTTCCCCTTCGCCCTCCAGATAAACGACCTCAACCTCAGGCCAACCTATCCAATACGGGCGGCCAAAATAGGGGAGGATGAGACCCTCCTGGCCCTGGCGCACCTCATATTTGGCCTGGCTGCGGGCGGCGACCTCTGATGGTGACTTTGCCTTGAGTTCCTCAACCGCCAGCGCCCGGGACTGGATATAATCATCAATTCGCGGCACAGGGTTCTCCTTTATAACTACCTAATATTACAAACATATACTTTGACATTTAACCACCTAGAGCAGCTAAGCCGTAAACGTCCGGTTAAAATCTTATGGCCGGTTAAGACGGATATATACCCCTTCGACCAGGTCCCGTTCGTCCAGCGGCAAGGGTTTTTTGTCCAGATGCAGACTCTCTAGATATTGCAGCGCCTCGGCCTTGATATTGCCCTCGGCCTCAGCAAAAGACTCGCCGGTAGCAGTTAAACCTTTCAAGGCGGGAATGCGGGCGGAAAAAACACCTTTCAGCGGATCATAAGTAAATTCAATCTTATAATGTAAGCTTTTGGTTTTCATAAACGCCTTTTTATACTAAACGGTAATTTTTGAGGATGCCGTGAGCACTTGCTTAGCCTGGCTAATGTTTAACAGTTCAAGCCTTATTTGTCAAAACCCCGATGGCTGAGCGCCTCACTCTAAGCCCCGGTAATAATTCATGGCGGTACTGGCTCCGGCTAGCCGGCCCCTTGCCAATTGCCGCACCACTGTCGCTACTTCCCGGGTGGGATAGCCACTCTGGGTCAGGTCCACGATAAAATGGCCCAGACCCAGCCTTTGGAGTTCCGCCACGGCCTTACCCAGGAAATATGGCACGGTAGGATAGAGCAAGTTTAAGTCCCGGTCGGGCACCAACCGGAAATTTTCATGCCGCGGACTTTGCAGACGCCGACTCTTAATTTCACCTAGCACTGGCACCCGGGAAACCATCAGCGCTAGATAGGCAAACAGATAACTGCTCAGGCGCGCCGCGGGGACGCGGCTTAACAATTGCTTCAGGGTCGGGCGGTCGGCTTCCACCGACAGGGTCACTCTTTCCACCCCTAGGTCATGGAGCGCCTGGAAGGCCCAGGAATTCAGGCAATGCAGCGGGTAATCGCTAAATATCGTAACCGCACCACCGGCTAGTAGGGGCAAGTGGCCCAGGTTACTGATCATAAACTGGCTGCAACCGGCCTCTCTAAGCGTCGTCACCGCCTGCCGGTAGCGCGGCACCGCGGCCTCCAGGATGATCAGCGGCAACCGCCAGATCAGCCGTCGCGGTAATTTCCGGCGTCGATAATGGGTAAGATAATCTTTAAAACTGGCGTCGTCCAGATCGAGGATAAGACTGCCCTGCACCTGGCGATTAAGCTCGACGGCTTCCTTGAGTGACCGGACCCGCAAGTCCAGTCTGGGATGAGATACGGAAGCTGGTTTACCTGGCTTTGCCCCAGGCTGGCTCCCAGACCGCCGCGCGGCGGGTACCGTAACCGCGCCGGTGAAAGTCGGCGGCGCTAAATTAAACAGATATTCCCGCCACTTGCGGTTGGAGCGACTCCCGGTCGCGGTAGTTTCACCCACCTTATATACCAGGTCCCCGGGCTGCCCGGCAAAAGGTAGGCCGATTACGACCTGCTGACCGGCCGCGGCCTGGGTCCGAGGCTGGTCCCGGCGATAGAGGGCTTTCAGAGTGAATGACTGTCGCTCGCCGCTGGCCGCGTCCTGGACCCGCAACCGGTCCCCCACGGCCAGATCATGTTTAAGGATCAGGGTGCCGCGGCCCTCCTGGACCATCTCAAAAGCCCCCAGCGCCTGGCCGATGTTACCGGTGTCCTGGGGGGCCAGCAGCTCTTGAGAAGCACCGCCGCGTAAGAAACCACAGGTAGTGCGGCGGGTATAGGTGCGAGCTAACAGCTCCCGGGCCCATGCCAAGACTTCGGGGAGGTCAGCCGGGGCCGCGTCCAGGACCCGGCGATAGGCCTGCACTACCCGCCCGACGTAGTCGCCGCTCTTCATACGGCCTTCGATCTTGATAGCCTGAATCCCCAGGGCCGCCAGTTGGGGCACCAGTTCCAGGGCCGACAGATCGCTGATTGACAGCAGATAGCCGGATTGTCCGTCATATTGGTAAGCGCGACGGCAAGGTTGCGTACACCGCCCGCGGGTCGCAGCCCGGCCCCCTAAATAGCTGCTGAACAGACAGAGGCCGGAAAAGCTGAAGCACAGCGCCCCATGCACGAAGACCTCCAGTTCGATCCGGGCCTGGCGGCAAATGCTGGCCAGCTCCGGCAGGGTCAATTCCCGGGCCAGCACTACCCGCTTGAAACCCATGGCCGCGGCCTGCTCCACCCCTAAAGAATTATGAATGGTCATCAGGGTGCTGGCATGCAGCCGCAGCCCAGGGAAATGCTGACGCACCAGGTAATAGACCCCCAGATCCTGGATAATCAGGGCATCGGGGCGGATGTCGTTAAGCGCGGCCAGGGTCTCCAGCAACTCGGCCTGTTCGCCCTCCTTGATCAGCGAATTCAATGCCACATAAAGGCGGCGGCCCTGCTCTCGCGTAATAGTCATCAAGGAAGACAGCTCTTTTAAGGTAAAATTGTGGGCATAGGCTCGGGCACTGAAGGCCTTCAGGCCGACATAAAAGGCATCGGCTCCCTGTTCCAGGGCGGCGAAAAAGGCTGCGAGGCTTCCGGCCGGGGCTAATAGTTCCATATAATTATGAAAGTCTTGCTTAAAAAGCTCGAATCAGGCTAAAATAACCGAGCCCTCGTAAATTAACAAAATTTTATCAGAGACTAACCCTGATCACAAGCCAGGCACCGGTTTACAGTAAGACCAAGAAGAATTTGTCCAATCAGACATCGTGCGCCAACAAACCAGCCCCTGGCGTCAGGCTTGCTAAGCAGCGCCACTGGTATTAATTTACCAATGCAGATAAAATTAATTATGGACCTTGGAGCCTCTTGCCAAAGTGCTATTAAGGGTCAAGTGAGATCAAACTGATAGAAATATCTGGTGGCCCAGGTTTTTAACCTGGGCCAGGGAAATCTTTATAGGATCACAATTTTTTTTAGAACAGATTGAATTTAATTTAGGTGCATCCTACGCACCATTTTGGGGCAACGGTTGGTAACCGCTGTCCCAATGGAGTGTTGATTTGGAAAAAGACAAAAAATCATTAGACTTGGAACGGCTGCCAGTGGTTACGTGGTGGCTCAGCGCAAGGCCGCAGTGTCCTCCAAAAGCACTGGTCGCTTGTCCTATCTGGGGGTTGAGGAAGGTAGTCGGATCAAGAAGGATGAGGTAATTGCCACCTTGGAAAACCAGGACCTGATCGCCGCCCGGAACCAATCCGCCTCCAACGTCAAAGTGGCCGAAGCCGCCCTCTTGGAAGCCAAAGCGGAACTGGCCGATGCTGAAGTAAATTATAAACGTTACCGCGACCTGGTGGCCGTTGACCTGGTCTCCCAGCAAGCTTTCGATGCCGCCGAGGCCCGCTATAAAAAAGCCCAGGCCGCGGTGACCTCAGCCCGGGCCAATATCAATGCGGCTCGGGCCGCGCTGGCCAAGGCCCAGACCGAAGTGGAATATACCCTGATCCGCGGCCCGTTCGACGGTTTGGTGTTGACTAAAAATGCTGAAGTAGGGGAAGTAGTGGCTCCCTTCGGCGCGGCTACCAATGCTCGAGCCGCAGTAGTAACCATGGCCGATATGGACTCGCTGATGGTGGAAGCCGATGTGGCGGAATCCAATATTGGCCAGGTCAGACAGGGCCAACCCTGTGAAATTCAGTTGGATGCCATTCCCGGGAAGCGGTTTCAGGGCGAAGTCCACATGATTGTGCCCACCGCGGACCGCTCCAAGGCTACCGTCCTCACCAAAGTAAAATTTAACGATCTTGACCCGCGCATTTTACCGGAAATGAGCGCCAAGGTGGCTTTTCTCTCCCGGGCCTTAACGGCCGCTGAGGAGGCACCACGTTTAGCGGTGACCACCAAGGCCTTGGTGAAGCAACAGGGTAAAACCAGAGTGTTCCGGCTGGAAGATAATCGCGTCCGGGCGGTGTCGGTAGTAACCGGCGACCGGTTGGGAGAGCTGACGGAAATCAAATCTGGCCTTGAAGAAGGGGATCGGGTGGTTATTTCGCCGCCAGCCGACCTTAAGGAGGGCGACAAAGTAAAAGTAAAGGAAGTCTAGATACCAATGGTCGATAAGTATTCCGAAGAAACCTGCGGTAACCGTGGACTGGTAGAGATTCGCCACTTATACAAGTCTTATCGCCGCGGTACCCAGACGATTCCGGTACTGAACGACGTCTGCCTCTCTATCCAGGCGGGGGAGTTTCTGACCCTAATGGGTCCCTCTGGCTCGGGCAAGTCCACCCTGCTCAACCTGATCGCCGGCATTGACCGCCCGGATGAAGGCATTCTCCTGGTCGCCGGCATCGATATCCCCAGCCTCTCCGAAGCCGCTCTGGCCGTGTGGCGTTCCCGGCACGTGGGTTTTATCTTCCAGTTCTATAATCTTATTCCGGTGCTGACCGCGTTTGAAAATGTAGAATTGCCGTTGCTATTAACTGAGTTACCAAAATCAGAGCGCCGTCAGCACGTGGAAGTGGCGCTCAGCCTGGTGGGACTGGAAGACCGCATGCATCATTATCCGCAGCAACTCTCCGGAGGACAACAGCAGCGGGTGGCTATTGCCCGGGCCCTGATAACCGACCCGACCATCATCGCCGCGGACGAACCGACCGGAGACCTGGATAAGGTGTCGGCCGAAGAAATTATGGAATTATTGTCCGGCTTACATCAAGAATTTCACAAGACCATCATCATGGTTACCCATGATCCCCGCGCCGCGGCCAAGGCTTCCCGGATACGGCACCTGGACAAAGGGATCTTAAACTGTGAAGCTGAGGATTATAAGCCAATGGAATGTTAAAGGAAACTCTATACTCATCGGCATTGGTCTGTTGTCAGGATGGGGAAATCGGCGGCTAACCGGTCAACCGGTTTTACGGAAACAACATTTACGGCGCCCAGGACGCACCCTATCAAAGACTTTTTTATCCTGGTATCCAAACTGAGCTTGGAAACCAAGGGTATATCTAATAATATATAACTATATGGTTTTTAAGATTATTTATCGAAATATTCTCCGTCACCGGCTACGGACCATACTGACCATCACCGGTATGGCGGTGGCCATTTTATCTTTCGGATTGCTGCGCACGGTGGTAGACGCCTGGTACGCCGGGGTGGAGGGCTCCTCGGCCTACCGCTTGGTAACCCGCAATGCGGTCTCTTTGATCTTTCGTCTGCCCTTGGCCTATCTGTCCAAGATCAGGGCTGTCCCCGGAGTATCGGCGGTATCCTATAGTACCTGGTTTGGCGGCATCTATATCGATGAGAAAAACTTTTTTCCGCAATTTGCAGTGGAGGCCCGTCACTATCTGGACCTTTATCCGGAATTCATCATCCCCGAAGAACAAAAACTGGTCTTCCTCAAAGAGCGCCAGGCGGCCATTGCCGGTCGCCAATTGGTGGAAAAATATGGCTGGCGCTTAGGGGATATTATTCCGATCAAAAGCACTCACTACCCGGCCAACCTGGAGTTTGTGTTGCGGGGCATCTATACCGGGGTGGAAAAGAGCACTGATGAGGGCCGCTTCTTCTTTCACTGGGATTATCTTAATGAAACCCTGGAAAAGAATGCCCCGGCACTGGCTAATCAGGTGGGGGTCTATATCATCCAGGTCGATGACCCGAATCAGGCCGCAGTAGTGGCCGCTCAGGTCGATGAGCTGTTCAAAAATTCCCTGGCCGAGACCTTGACCGAAACCGAGAAGGCCTTTCACCTGGGTTTTGTAGCCATGACCGAGGCCATCCTGATGTCCATTCAGGTGGTTTCCTTTCTGGTTATCGGGGTCATCCTGGTAGTGTTGGCTAATACCATGGCCATGACCGCCCGCGAACGGCTGAATGAATATGCGACTCTGAAGACCCTGGGTTTCCAGCCCTGGCATTTGGTGGGGCTGATCGGGGGTGAGTCCATTGCCATCGCCCTGGCCGGGGGTATGATCGGCCTGGTCTTGAGTTTCCCCGCCGCACAGATCTTTCGCAGTGCTCTGTCGCAGTATTTCCGGATTTTCCACGTCAGTTCGGTGACTTTGATTGTTGGCCTGTTGACCTCACTGGGGGTGGGTGTGGTCTCGGCTATCTTTCCGGCCTGGCAGGCGGCTAGGGTGAGCATCGCCGAGGGTTTACGCCGGATCGGCTGATTAAATCTATTTACTGATGAAGATCCCCCTGAGTTATAGCTTCCGCAATCTCTGGACCCGTCGCCTGACCACGGTGCTCACTGCCAGCGGTATGAGCCTGGTGGTATTTGTCTTTGCCGCGGTGCTGATGCTGGCTGAAGGATTACGGCAAACCTTAGTGGCCACCGGCTCCTACGACAACGCCTTGGTTCTGCGGTCCTCAGCCGACACCGAAATACAGAGCATCATTGACCGCGATCAGGCGGCGATTATTGAGTCCCAGCCGGAAATCGCTCTAAATCCCCAGGGGCAGCCACTGGTATCCCCGGAGGTGGTAGTCCTGATTAACCTGCCCAAACGAACCACCGGGCAACGGACCAATGTCACTATCCGGGGGGTCAGGCCCATATCCCTGGAGATGCGTCCCGAAATCAAAATGGGGGCGGGACGCTTTTTCCGACCTGGTTCCACCGAAATCGTAGTGGGCGAAAACGTGGCCCGCCGTTTTGTCGGCAGCGGTCTGGGCCAGAGTTTGCACTTTGGCATGCGCACCTGGACCATTGTCGGCATCCTGGCGGCGGGCAATACCGGCTTCAGTTCGGAGATCTGGGGCGATGTCGACCAGTTGATGCAGGGCTTTCGGCGTCCGGTCTATTCCGACGTGGTCCTTAAATTGAGGAATCCCGGAGATTTTACTGAATTGCGCCAACGCCTGGAAAGCGATCCGCGGCTGACCGTCCAGGTCAAGCGGGAGGTAATGTTCTACGAGGAGCAGTCCGAACGCCTGGCCGAGTTTATTCGCATACTGGGTATGGTCCTGACCAGCATCTTCAGCGTCGGCGCGGTGTTGAGTGCGATGATCACCATGTATGCCGCGGTGGCCGCCCGCACCGTGGAGATCGGCACCCTGCGGGCCTTGGGGTTTAGCCGGGGCAATATCTTGACCGCCATTCTCATCGAGTCCTTGCTCATCGGCCTGATCGGCGGCTTGGGAGGTCTGGGTGCGGCCTCCTTCCTGCAATTTATCAATATCTCGACCACTAATTGGCAGACCTTTTCAGAAATTGCCTTTAATTTTGCCCTGTCCCAAGGGATTATTTTCAAAAGCCTGGTCTTTGCCCTGGGCATGGGCTTAATCGGCGGGTTATTACCGGCCTTACGCGCCGCCCGCATGAATATCGTCAATGCCCTCCGGGCCGCTTAAACCAACAAAAAACTGCAAATATTTCTTGACATTTGTTCTCAAGAGTTTTAAATATTAGATAAATAAGTCCATGAAGGACTAACACATCCTATGAAGGGAGGAGAAAGTAATGGAAGGGACTCACGAACATCGACACCTGCATGATCATGAGCATACCCACGTACATACTCATGAGCATCGCCATGGCGAGATGGTTCATACTCACGAACATACTCACGTTCATGAGCATGAACACATGCATGAACATTCTCACCCCCACACGCATGCCGGTAACATCCATGTGCATGAACATGAGCACAGCGGCGAGCATGGCCCTCATGAGCATGAACATCCGGCCCATGACGCCGAAATCCATGATCATGCCCATTAACTAGTCCGGGGACTAGCAATTAGGAAAGGCGAACTTCAGGGTTCGCCTTTTTGTTTAACCAAGAAGCGTTGCTCTCCCGCCGCCGCGGCCCAGGAAGCCAATCTGTCCTGATTTTAGCGGTTACTTGGGGATTAAATTTTCCAAGCGGCGGGCTAAGAAGTCTAGTTCCCATAAAGACTGGAATAATTGTAAGCCGATCAGATAGCGCGCGGGCTGTCCCATCAGGGGACGGACCCAGACTACCCGCCCTCCCAGACGGAATTCCTTATTTTCCGCCGGGAAGATAAACGTGAAGTTTACAGGATTATTTAGGGCAAAAGCAGTGGGGGATTCCAACTTGGCCCCGGTGGCGCTTAGATCTAACAGGTAGGTCCCCGTCCCTGGTTTGCCGTTGATCTCCTTGAGTTCCAATCGGATTGCAAAACGTCGAGACTTACGGGATTGTTGACCTGACATCGTTTGGCCCTCGCGTGGGGTTTTTAGAGATTAAACCAAAA
>MUKC01000102.1 GCA_002049795.1 Desulfobacca sp. 4484_104
AATTTTATATTCAGGTGTGCCGTCTTTGTGGTAGTGCAAATTGTCAGGTTGAATCAGTTTGTTCATCACACAGCCTTCGGCGATGTCAAGTTTAAAAAAATCGGTTTCGTTCAACCGGGCGGCCGGCACCAGCCGGTTGTTTTTAAAAACCAGGCTGTGAATCGGATAGTCCTCGCAAAGCGGGCAGCGATACACCCGCCCGTTGGGGAAAATAAAATAATTTTTCGCCACCCGCCCGGCGCATTCAAATTTTTCCGTTGGATTCAAATATACCTTCGGATAAGTCACGGTGATGCCGTGGCCGGCAATTTTGCGGGCCACGCCGGGGATGGTTTCAAGCCAGCGGGTTTTTGAAACCTGCAGCTGTTCTTTGCCACCGGCAACGCTGTCCCCGCCCGCAGATCTCCCCCGCAGCCCGATGACCTGAATAAAAAAACGGCGGACACCCAGGCTGATCAGCAGTGGCTCCATCAACACAAGTTCATCAATGTTGGCACGGCTGACCGTATAGATCATACTGGTGGCAAACCCCTTTGCAGCGGCTTTACGGATGCCGGCCAGGCAGGTTTCAAAAGAACCCCGGCCGCGGATGGTGTCGTTGGTCTGCCGGGTGGCCCCGTCCAGGCTGAAGCTGAAATAATCGACCTGTGCGGGTTCGACTTGCGCCAGAATGTCGTTGAACAGGTAGCCGTTGGTGTCGATGGTAATGGAGGCAAATCCCAGGCGGCAGGCATGGCTTACGGCTGCCGGCAGGTCCGGATGCAGGGTGGGCTCGCCGCCCAGAAAAATAAGGTTGGTTGACCGGCTGTTATCGCTGAAAGCCTCCAACCAGGTGTTTATGGTGGAAAGCGGCAGGGTGTTTTTACCATGTTGGGCGGTGTTGATATAACAGTGACGGCAATTGAGATTGCAGCGGGTGAGGATATGGAAAAAAAGGTTGGTGGAGTCCCTGGAAAAGGCAACGGTTTTGGCGGCAGTCATATCTTTGTGAGCAGGCGTTTGATCTTTTTTTTGGCAGTGATCAGTTCCTCGTTGGTGGCTCGCAGGCGAATCGACATGAATTCGGCAAATATGCGGTAGAGCAACAGCAGAAAATCCAGTTTTTCGTTGGTCGGATCCTGGGCCGACAGCCGGTTTTTGGCGGAGGTGTCAACTGCCAGACAGATGGTTTTACCCACGGCATACACAGAGGCCGAGCGCTTCATGCTGTCAATGATGCGCATTTCACCGAAAATTTCCCCTTTTCTGCCAATCGTGTTGATCTCCATGCCTTCCTTGGTGATCCGTATTTTTCCAACCAGCAGGAAGTAGAGCCAGGGGTCCAGATCGCCTTCCCGGATAATCCGTTCGCCGTCTTCGTATTCCCTGATTTTGCTTAACCGAAGCAGTTTTTGAAGGCTTTTGGTCTCGAAGTTGCGCAGCGCAGGAATGGTCAGCAGTTTCTGGATATTTTCGATGTTGTCTTTGAGATATTTCGATTCGAGCATAGCCGCCTCCGTTCCCTTTTGTGCGAAGCAATCCAACTAAATATTGTATACCGTCACTGAAAAAAGGGCAAGCAATTAATGGGGCAGCAAATTTTTTTAAGATAAAATAAGATTAAAAATCAGTACGTTGTCAACTTTTCAAGCAATTTCTTAAAGTTGCATTAGATGCCGCGCCGGACAATTCACACCTTCAATGTTGATGGCCGCGTAAAAAGTATTTTGTGAGTGGCTTTCAGCAGTCCCCTTCATTGGCCGGCTTCCAAGCATTCTTTGGTCAGATTGATATCAAAGGCGACGGGGTAGCAGCCGTCAAAGCAGGCTTTGCAGAAGTTGTTTTCGGGGTTTTCAACACCGGTGGCTTCCAGCAGGCCCTCAATGCTCAGATAATACAGGGAGTCCAGCCCCAGGTAGTCGCGCAGTTCGGCCACCGTTTTTTTGGCCGCAATCAGTTCGCCGCGGGTTGAAAAATCAATGCCGTAGTGACAGGGAAAACGATGGGGAGGGCCGCTGACCCGCATGTGGACTTTTCCGACGCCCAGCTCCCGCAGAGCTTTTACCCGGGTTTTAATGGTGGTTCCCCGGATGATTGAATCTTCAATGATGATGATGTCCTTGCCTTTCAAAAGCTCTTTGACGGGGTTGAGCTTTACGCGTACGCCAAAGTCGCGCATGCTCTGGGTAGGTTGGATAAAGGTGCGCCCCACGTAATGATTGCGGATCATCCCCATTTCAAAGGGAATGCCGGATGCCTCGGAGTAGCCCAGGGCGGCATAGGTCCCGGAATCCGGAAAAGGCATCACAAAGTCAGCCTCAATTGGGGCCTCGATGGCCAGGCGCCTGCCGTGGGCCTTGCGGGTCAGATAGACGTTGCGGCCGCAAAGGAAACTGTCCGGTCGGGCGAAATAGATGAATTCAAAGATGCAGAATGCCCGCTGGTCCGGACCGGGCGTTTTGATGCTTTTGATCCCGTCCGCGTTGATGATGACAATTTCCCCGGGATCCAGTTCGCGGATGAACTCGGCTTCCACCAGGTCGAAAGCGCAGGACTCCGAGGCCAGTACGTAATTGCCGTTTAGCTTCCCGAGGCTCAAGGGCCGGAAGCCATAGGAATCCTTGATGCCGATAATTTCGCCCCGGCTGGTCATCATGACAATTGAAAAAGCGCCTTTCAGGCGCGATACGGTTTCCAGCAGCGCCTGTTCGAAACCATGCACCAGGTTTTTAACGAACAGATGCAGAAAAATTTCACTGTCCATGGTGGTTTGAAAAATAGAGCCGGCCTGCTCCAGTTCATTTTTCAGCAGATGGGCGTTAACAATGTTGCCGTTGTGGGCTACGGCGTAGGACTTGTGCCGGTGGCGCACCAGAAAAGGCTGGGCATTGGCCAGTACCGAACTGCCCGTGGTGGAGTAGCGCACATGACCGATGGCGCACCGGCCGGCCAGCAGCTGCAGGCGGTCCATGTCGAAAACATCGGATACCAGTCCCATGCCTTTATGCTCAATGATGGCGTCTCCCCGAACCACGGAAATACCGGCACTTTCCTGGCCCCGGTGCTGCAGGGCGTAAAGGCCGAAATAGGTGACGGGTGCTGCTTCCGGATGATTGCAGATGCCGAAAATGCCGCATGCCTCCCGGGGCTTATCGTAATCAGTCATTAACAATGGACTCCTTTAATCCAAATGGTTGGAACGTCATCAATCTATTCCATCGGACTGTTTTCGACCAGATCCCATACCCCGCACGGGCAGGCGCCGGCACAGAACCCGCAGCCGATGCACAGGTTCTCATCGACGACGTATTCGTAGGCGTTGTCTTTCAGCTGCTTTCTACTGATGGCATGCTGCGGGCAAATTTGTTCACAAATGCCGCAGTCCCGGCATGTGCCGCAGGAGGAGCACTGGGATCCGCATTGGTCCAGGTCGGAAAATTCGGTAATTCGCGGGTCAAAATATTCGAGCGTCACCCGTTGACGTGGAATCATTTCCCGCAGCCGGGTTTGCGGGGTTACCCCCTGCAATAAATCGCAGATGGTCTCGGCGGCGACTCTGCCTGCGCCAATGGCATCGGTAAGCAAACCGGGTTTGACGGCATCACCGATGGCAAAAATTTTAGGGTCCGTGGTCTGAAACAGGTCGTTGACCTTGATAAAACCGTTTTCGACCGCCACGCTGTCCGGCAGAAAATCCAGATCCGGCACATCCCCGATGGAAATGACCACCGTATCGGCGGCAATCTGTTCGCCGGAGGTCAGCGTTACGCCCCGGGCGGTGATCTTTCGGGTGAGCACCGGCCAGCGGAAGGTGGCGCCCGCCGCCTCGGCTGCCTGTCTTTCTTTGCCGAAGGATGCAGGCTGCTGCACATCCAGCAGGGTGACCACCTGCGCACCGAGCCGGTGGGCTTCGGCCGCCACATCGCAGCCTACATTGCCGGCGCCGATGATGACCACCTGCTTGCCCGGTTTGGCGCTGCCCTGCTTGGCGGCTTTGAGAAAATCAAGGGCGCTGACCGCCCGCTCGCTGCCCGGCACCGGCAGGGTTCTGGGTTTTTGGGCCCCGGTGGCCAGCACCACAAAATCGAAATCCCGGGTCAACTGTTCGATGTCTTCGGATTGCAGCGGCTGCTGAAGATGAACATGGGGCAGCACTGCCTTGAGCCTGGCCAGCTCTTCGGCAACCACCTCTTGCGGCAGGCGGTTTTCCGGGACCATCGCTGTAATTTTTCCGCCCAGCGTTTTCGTCCTTTCGTAGATGGTGACCTGATGGCCTTTGAGGCGCAGCTGCCAGGCAACGGACAGCCCGGCGGGGCCGGCCCCGATGACGGCAATTTTTCTGTCGCCTTCCGGCGGCAGCTCGGGCAGCTGGGCGGTGATGCTGGCCCGTCCCAGCCGGGAAATATCCACCGGCGCCATGGCTCCGGACTGGCGCGTGCACGCTTGCATACAAAGATTGGGGCACAGATAGCCGCACACCGTGGCTGGAAAAGGCGTGTAGGCCAGTGCCAGGTCCACCGCCTCGTCGATGCGGCCTTCGCGCACCAGACGCCAGCGTTCCTGCACCGGAATGCCGGTGGGGCAGGTTGCCTCACAGGGCGCGGCATATTTGCGATTTTCCCAGACAGGGACAAAACGCCGCAGCTCACCGGTGGCGATCACCGCAACAGGGCTGCGGTCTAAAGTGGTCAGATCACCGATCAGTCCACCGGCGCCAAGCTCCTTTTCCCAGGCCTGGCGGTAGAAGGCGTCCATGGCGATGGTGGGGCGGGCAATTTTTTCGTGGGGGGAACGGGCCACCAGCAGCTGCCATTGCTGCCTTTGCGAAAGCGTGGCCAGCAGTTCACCGCGGCCGATCTGGTCGAGAAAAACTTCGAGTTGTCCGCACAGCCAGTCCCACTGCTCATTGTCGATGGGAACCAACCGGGCGTCAAACTGGCTGTATCCCTGGTGCGGACCACGGAAAAATACCCGGCCGCCCACCATGCCCACAAAGGGCCGGTAGCCGAGAATATTGTCAGGATTCTGGGCTTCATGGCCGCAGATGACGGCCGTGCCGCCCGCCATGAATTCGCCGAAATAGTCCCCGGCTGAACCTAGGACCCAGAGTTCGGGGGGATCAAAACGCGGATTGTGCTTGGTCATGGTCATCCCGCGTGCCCCGATGCTGCCGGCCACATAGATTTTTCCCTGGGCCATGGCATTGGCCGCACCATTGCCGGCATTTCCAAGAACAGTGATCCGGGCCCCGGCATTCAGCCAGCCGACATCGTCGGAGGTTGGTCCCAGAATCTCAATCATTGTATTGGGAAATCCCATGGATCCCACGCGTTGGCCGGCATGGCCGGTAATCTGAATGAAAACCTCTTCGCTGCTGGCACGCCACAGGCGGCCGCCGATTCCATGCTGGCCGTAAGCCTCGATCTGCAAATTGCGATGCCCCCGGGCCACCGCCTGTTGGATCTGCTCCTCCAGAATTCGGGACCCGATCCGTTGTCCATCCACCCTCCCCGGGATGAAATGCACGGAAGCGGCACTGCTGGTTTTCCGGTCAGACATTTTTTTCTCCAATTACACCACGTATTTTATGCTCAGACGCCGGGCGGCGTTGTAGTCGTCAATGCCCAGTGCATCAGACATGCCGATGGGCAGCGAGGTGGAGCGTCCCAGCGGGGCCACAATTTTTTTCAGCTCAGTGTCGAAACTCAAAAACACGTCCACCACCCGCTGGGCCACATCTTCAACATTCAGCCGCCGGTACAGCCTTGGGTCTTGGGAGGTAATGCCTTTTGGGCAGCGTCCGATGTTGCAGATGTTGCAACGATCCGATTCAGATCCCAGACATCCCGCGGCCGCCTGCATGATGTATTTGCCGGTTTGGACCCCACTGGCTCCGAGCATGATCAGCGCGGCGGCATTGGCCGCCAGGTTGCCGCTTTTGCCCACGCCGCCGCCGGCGAAAAGTGGTAGCTGGTTTTGCATGCCCAGTTTTACCAGGTTCAGGTAACAGTCACGGATATTGGTGGCAATCGGATGGCCCATATGG
>MUKC01000103.1 GCA_002049795.1 Desulfobacca sp. 4484_104
GGACGGCTCCACGGGCAACCAGATGAAAATCCATTTCGGCACTGGTAACAGTTCCGCTGAGGACTACTATTACATCAAGATCAACAGTGCCACAGCCTCAGCCCTGGGCGTGGGCAATTCTATCGCAGTTGGTACTGCCGGTTATACCATCAGTACTCAATCCGCGGCCCAAGTCGCCTTGGAAGCCATAGATACAGCGATTAACAGCAAGGATAATATCCGCGCCGACTTGGGTGGCTTGGCCAACCGACTGTCCAACACCATTACCAACCTGACTATTCAGGCCGAAAATCTCCAGGCCGCGGAGTCCCGCATTTCGGACGTTGATATTGCTACCGAGATGACGGAATATACCCGTAATATGATCCTGACCCAGTCCGCGGTAGCCATGCTGGCGCAGGCCAATTCCCTACCTTCAATGGCCTTAAGCCTGCTAGGCGGCTAGTGCCATCATCTTCTCGGGCAGGGAGGAAAATTCTTCCCTGCCCTCCTCATACCATAGCTTTGGAAGAAATAAATAACCTCCATTAATCATAGGCCTTAGGTCAACTTATGTTAATAGCGACCATGATGACGTCGAATCTCCGACCTTGGTATATAGATTGCAGTTCTGACAGGAGAAAGTAATTGGCCCTGAGCCGCCAACAAGCCGATACAGTTCACTTAAACAGATGGATTTCTCTTTAATTAGGGCCGGGGTTCCCCAGCCCATAACCTGAGGGTATATGATCCAGGGCGGGGAGACCGAGCCCCTATCGGGGTATTTAATATAAGGGCATTACCAACAAGCCAGAACCTGCGGCAAAAAATTTGGACCGGGTCAGGTAATGTGGAGCGGCAAAATCGCCGTCCATCGGGTCATTCTATAGGACGTTAATGTTAGTTAGATAAGCTCTGCTGGTCTTGCAGATGCTGAGGAACACATGAGTAGTGCAGGGATTGATACTATTTCCGGTCTTTACAGCGCCTCCATAACCTTCTCGGGCCTGGGTTCGGATATTGATTATCAGAGTATGATCGAACAATTGGTGGAGGTCGAAAGCTATGCCCTCAACCGCATGGAAACCTGGAAGGCTGAGTGGAATGAGAAGATTGAAGCGCTAAATACCCTTAATACTTTATTAAGCGATTTTAAGGCCAGCGTCGCGGCCATGGATACGCCGGCTGAGTTTCAGTCCCGAACCGCGTCTAGTAGTAACACAAATGTACTGACCGCCAGCGCCACTTCTACTGCGGCCCCGGGCAATCATGAGGTAGTAGTCGCCCAACTGGCTAAATCAGAGACCATCGTTCATCAAGGGGTGAGTGCTAGTGATACGGTGATTAATAACAGCGGTTCTACCAAAGACTTGGTTTTTACCTATGGCAGCAATCCCGCAGTGACCATCTCGGTAGCCGACGGCGCCACCCTGTCCGATCTGGTGGATGCCATCAATGATAGCGGGGCCAATCCCGGGGTTACCGCTTCTATCCTGGATATGGGGGCGGGAGCCGGGGCCAGCCGCTACCGCCTGGTGCTACAGGGGAATGATACCGGTGCGGCATACGATCTGACCATCGACGACAGCCTGACCACCCTGGACGGCACCAGCAGTACCATTGATTTCCGCACCGCAACCTATACTGAGTCCCAGACGGCCCAAGATGCCCGACTGCGGGTTGACGGCTATCCCGCCGATGGCTGGATTGAGCGGGCCACCAATACGGTCACCGATGTGATTAACGGCGTTAGCCTTAATCTTACCTCCCCCTCGGCCTTTACGGCTCCCGGTGCGGCCTCGGCCTGGTCCGGGGCCTCCACTGCTACCCCTACTACCGGGGGGCTATATACCGGTACCACAGCCAAAACTTACACCCTGACCGTCACCCAAGAGGGCACCGTGCCCGCTCCCTCTCCTGATGTCATCCTGCAGTGGAGCGATGGCACGAACTCCGGCACTATCACCTTGGACGCCGATTATAATGGCGGCTGGGTGGAGGTGGCCGAGGGCACTCAGGTCCGTTTTGATGCTGGCACCCTGGTACTCGGCGACAGCTTTACTTATGACGTGACCCCGACCACCAGTAATACTATCACCCAGGTTACGGTGGCCAATGACCTCGATGCCATGCAAGAAAAAATTGAGGAAATGGTCGGCAATTACAACGAGGTCATCGCCAATATCAAAGAGCAGACTTATTATGATGCCGAGACCGGGGAAGCCGGGGTGTTATTTGGTAATTATGCCGTTAACATTATTAAAAACAAATTAAACGCTATCGGTATCGGCAACGCCCCCGGCTTCGACACTGATTACGATCCTTATATCAACCTGGCCCAGTTAGGCATAAGTACTGATGCCGATGAGACCTCGGAGACTTTCGGCCAATTATTGATCGATAGCGCGGAACTGGAAAACGCCCTGCACAACGACCCGCAGGGCGTCGCCGATTTGCTGGCCGTATATTTTCAAGGGGTCAGCGACGATACCAGCGGCAATATCACTTATTACAGTTCCATTCCCGGCATAACCGAACCCGGCATCTATGAGATCGACGCCACCGTGAGCGGCGGCGTATTAACCGGGACCATTAATGGTCACTCGGCCACGGTTGATGGTGACACCCTCACCGGCCAGAGCGGTTATCCGGAGTATGGTTTGGCCGTGCGTGTCAACCTGGTGGATGGTCATTATACCGGCACCGTCCGACTAAAGTTGGGGATCAATGGCGAGTTCGAAGCTGAACTGACCGATCTGTTGAGTGCCTCCAATGGCCCGATCAATATTTTAATCGATAACTATAATGATATTATCGATGGCATTGACGAAAAAATTGAGCGGGAGACACGCCGGCTAACGTCTCTGCAAAGCCGCCTGGTGACCCAATTTGCGGCCCTGGAGACCACCCTGAGCGAATTGAATAGCCAGGCCGAGTATCTCTCCAGCCAGATTAATAAGCTGAGCAGTTCGGCATGACCAAAATTAAGCAATTAAGGAATTAAGCAAACTGATGATACTAAGTTTTCAGGCAAATGCACCAAAATCATTACTTACCTATTCATTAGATTAAGTATTTCAACTAAAAGTAAAAACTAAAACTGTATTAAACAGTAACTCCTTACCTTAGGGAGGTCTAGCTAACCATGTATACTCAACTGGCCCAAAAGCGTTATGTGTCCACTCAGATCAGTACTGCCGATCGTCTCAAACTAGTGGTCATGCTCTACGAGGGGGCCATCTCGTTTCTCAAACAGGCCAAAGAAAAAATGGCCGCCAAAGATGCCGCCGGTAAGGGTTTGTTTATCAACAAGACCCTGGATATTATCGCCGAACTCAACGCCTCCTTGAATTTTAAGGCGGGGGGAGAAGTGGCGGCCAATCTTTCCCGGATCTATAATTTTATGAGCGGCTATCTGACCCGGGCCAACATTAATTGGGAGCCTCAGGCCGTAGATGAAGTCATCGAGATGTTGAGTCGCCTGAAAGAGGCCTGGATCGAGGTCAACATCAAAGTCAAAAATTGCGAGGCTCAGGGCTTGGATCAGGAAGTCGATCTCACCCCGCGCCGCCACCTGGGGTCGATCATCGTCTGAGGTCTGGCTTGGGGGTTACTCAAAGCCGCCGCAGGCAGACCACCGGCTCCTGGGCCAATAAACGGCGCAGGATGGTAAAATCTGGCAGGCCCAGGACCTCGGCAATGGTGGCATCAATCTGGGCCCGCACCGGATCAACGTGCATCTCGGGAAAGGGTTGCAATCCCTGGTGGCCTAGATCATCATAAGCCGCGGCCAGTCTGTCGAGCTGATCGTGGGCCAGGGTTTCTAGATCAAGAACAGGAAGATTTTCTAAAACCGGTTTTTTAAACTTAATCCAGGCACCTTCGGTTTCCTGTCTATGAGCCAATAAGGTTATCAGCCCCAGGGTGGAGTTAAGCCATAGCATCAGTATTTTTTCAAAGCAATCCATATTAATATGCTCTATGAATTTGACTGGCCACCACATATTGGACAGGACCGGTTCAGAGCACCGCGTGACTGTTAGTCTCTGGGTGTTCAAGCGTAATCGCTCGGCCAGCAAGACCCTCCCCGCCAGGGGCCAGAGATCTTCGACCCGGCGCAAGGGCCGGTTTTTCTTGGCCTGAGGCAAAGGAACCAGGTAGGCGTTGGGAGTCTGGGCCATAGTAAATACTGACTGAGCATTATGTCCCCAAAAAGCCGCGTAGGCAGTGGGACTAAGACTTGTTTTAAACCCATCATGAATATCCCTGACATCCGGCCCCAATTTTACCAAAGAGTTTAGCGCACAGAGATGTATTAACCCTTTGATGCCGTAACCTGGAAGCCAAAGTTTACCTTGTAAAAGCTGATAGGCGGCCCGGATCAGATCAGATTGGGCAAAGGCACAGGGCAGCATCCACTGTAGCCATCCTTTGGCTTCTTCCCAAGAAATACTGATAGCCTCCCCCAATTTCTCCTGACCCATGAGTAATTCCAGGGCTCCTTGCCCCTGCGGCAGTTGCGGAGGAGTGGGATTATCCTTAAGGGCGTGAAAAATGGTCACTGCATCAATGGCGCTGGTCGGATTACGCCACAGGTTGACGACCGTCAGGTTGTCGGCATCGGCAGCTGGGGCCTCATTAATCTTGGCAGCCACCAGCAGGATCTCGCTCAGATCAGTGCTCTCCGAGAAGTTCCAGCGCCAAGGGTCATGACTGCACACCAGATATTCCAGGCGATATCTACTCCGCAACAGTTCACGGGTCGGCTCCCAGGCTACTCCCGAAATCAGAGCCTTGGGCAGCACCAGGGCCAGGCGACCGCCGGGCTTGAGATAGCGGTCGGCCAGAGCTGTGAATACCGCGCCCAGGCCCGCGGTAATACTGGCCTTTAAGTTATTACGGCCGACCAGCTCCCTGAGGTCGGATTGCATCCGCTGCCGTTCCTTATTGGGGACCGAGCCAAACAGCAGGTTCCCCCCCACACTGCGCGTAAAAGGCGGATTCATCACACATAGATCAAGGTCGGGAATCCGCGCGGCCTGATCTTCGATCTCGCCGCGACCGGTCACAGCTCGGGTTTCAACCAGCGCGCCGAACAGGTCTCTGGTCTTTAAATCCCGGCTTTTGAGGAATTCCAGGCTTCCCAGGCGATAATCCGGCCCGCCCAGCGGCAGGCTGAAGAGGTTCATTTTGATAAAGGCAATGTCCGGGGCGCGCAGCGCCAGGGTGGAAGCGGTCAGATGCAGCGCCGAGGGCAAGACATCATAACCATAAATCACCTCTTCGGCCAGAAACCGGTGTAATTCGCCCATACAAGGGTTGAGGCGAATTCTGGCGCAGGCGCGCAAGTAGTTATCGCTGACCGCCTCTGCGGCGGCCATCAGCAGGGTACCGGTGCCGCAGGCCAGATCCGCAATCCGCAGTTGGGCAATCCGGGCCAGATCATGCCAGCCGCTCATGAGGGCATTGTCTCCTAAGGCCAGCTTAAGCAGCAGCACCGCGGCCGGCACACTGGTATAATAAGTGCCCAAATATTTGGCCTCGGCCAGCAGGCGGTGATAGACCCGACCCATCAGGTCATGGCGCAACGCGGCTCGAAGGCTGACAATCCGCTGGGCCGTATCCGCCAGGTTTTTTAAAGCCGCCAGGGTATCGGCGTGGGCGGTAAGACTTAGAATAATCTCCCGGGCCAGGTAGAAAATCGGATAATAATCAATCTCATCCAGGATTAACCGCCAGTGAGCGCTACAGGCGGCCAACAGGTTATGGTCAGCCAGCATCCGGTGCAGCGGATAAACAGCTCCTTCGTGTTCGGCCAGGATTTCCTGGAAGATCATGGCATTAACCACGACCAGGCTGCTGATCCGGCTGATACCGTTGACCTGGGAGGGGGTTATTTTGCCCTCCAGACGAATCCCCAGGATCTGCGCCGCCCGACTGATAAAACCTGGGGTATCGCGAACCACGGCGTTCACCTGGTCAATCCCGGCGTCCAGGATGGCCACGGCTTGGGCTACCACGTCTTGTTGCTGAATCAACTGATCCAGGGTCTGGTGCAGAAGAGTGGTTAAATAATCTATACCGCCACTGGTAAAGCCCCGCTCCCCGGATTCCGTGAATATCGCCACTTCTAGTTGACTATCATTAAGTTGTGATTTTAGCTGATCAAACTCAACCTGGCGGAGGT
>MUKC01000104.1 GCA_002049795.1 Desulfobacca sp. 4484_104
GCCACGCCGTCTTTGGAGAAGATTGAAAAAATTTTGGCCAATCTCACTAAGATCACCACGTCCTGGGCCGATGACCAGGGAACCTTGAACTGTATGATCAACCAATTAAAGGATATTGTCACTAAAATTAATGAGGGTAAAGGTAGCCTGGGCCAATTAGTCAATGACCCCGGCCTCTATAAAGATTTGAGACAGGCTGTTTCCGGAACCCGGAACTGAAAAGATCATTGCCAGCCTCAATGACCAGGAGGGGTTGATGGCTGCTCTACTCCACGATCAACAATTAAAGGCTGAAGCCCAAAAGTCTATAGCTGATCTTAAAGCCACCCTGGAAAACTTTCGCCAGGCTTCCAATAATTTTCGCCAATTATCGGAACGCCTGCCTGTAGCCCTTAAAAAAGGAGAGGATTTCATCGACCATCTCAACCGGGCCGGGGCCGGGTTGCCAGAACTAGTTACCAGTGGCCAGAGCCTCCTTCATGATGCCGATGACGTGGCCCAGGCCGCGCAAAAGAGCTGGTTGTTGCGTCGCCATATCCCTCAAAAAACCGAGAAAACCATCCGCATGGAACGGCAACTCCCAGAGGCAGGGAAACCGTGAGCCATACCGGGGCGGGGGTATTTAGCGCCAGTTTGATCGTCTTGCTGGTGCTGTTGCAGGGCTGTGCCGGGCCTGCGCCGCGACCGGGAGTAGGGCTGCGCCAGGATGCGGTCAACGCCAATGATCGCGGCTATCACTATTATGCCAGGGGAAACCTGGAACTGGCACGGGAAAAGTTCGCTCAGGCCCTCCGACTCAACCGGCTCATCGACCATGTGCCGGGAATCGCGGCCAATCTCAATAACCTGGGGGCTATCTATCAGGAACAGGGCCGATATCACCAGGCCGAAGACTGTTACCGGGAGGCCCTGAAACTTAACCGGCAGCAGGATGACACGGCTGGAATCATTGAAACTTTGAACAACCTGGGCACGGTCTGGCAGACCCAGGGCAAGCTGCGACAGGCACAGGGAGCCTATACCGAAGCGCAGACCCTGGCCCAGCAGCCGGGGTTGGAGCCGCTGTTGGCCCTGACCCTGACTCATTGCGGGGATGTGGCCCGTCAGGAGCAGCGCTATGCTGCGGCCCTCAAGCTTTATCAGCAATCTTTGCAATTAAACATTGCTCATCAGGCCGCCCGGGGACGCGCCGTCAGCCTGGAACGCCTGGGACGCCTGCATCTAGAACTGGGAGATTTTGACCAGGCCGAAAAGAACTTAAAAACCGCCTTGCAAGAATTTCGCCGCCTGGAATCGGTGGGCGGGGTGATCGACGCCCTGGAGGGCCTGACCCGCTTATATCTGGCTAGGGGCGACCAGAGTGCGGCGCAAGACTACGGAGCGCGCCTGGCCCAGCTTTATCAGGCCCTGGGCCAAAATGATAAGTATCAAGAGCAGAGCGCGCTTTTGCCCGCCGCCAGGCCACAGCCGGAAAAATAAACGTTATCTTTTGGAGAACCGCCATGAACGGCAAAAAAATCTGGGAAGCCTTGATCTTAGGTATCTGCTTAGGGGTGGGTCTAATTATCTTGGGATACTTCATCTCTAGCAGCGTCACCCGGCTAAAGGCTCAGGATCGCACCGTCACCGTAAAAGGCCTGGCCGAACGAGAAATGCCGGCCAACATCGCCATCTGGCCGATAAAATTTACCGTGGCCGATGATGATTTAAGTAATCTGTTCGCAGTTATTCAACGCAATAATGCCTTAGTGATGGAATTTTTGAAGACCAACGGTTTTGGTGCAGATGAAATATCCATAGCCGTGCCCAGAGTCTTGGATCGCCAGGCCCAGGAATACGTCAATGCGGCCAAGGCCCAATACCGCTACTCGGCGTCTTCGGCCATCACGGTTTATTCTGATAAAGTGGATAAGATCCGGGAAACTATGGGAAAGATCGTTGAATTGGTAAAGCAAGGCATTGCCATTGCCGGGGGTGACTATCAGAGTAAACCCGAATTTTTGTTTACCCAATTGAATGATGTAAAACCGGCTATGGTAGAACAGGCCACCAAAGAGGCCCGGCAAGTGGCCGAGAAGTTTGCCAAAGATTCCGGCAGTCAATTAGGCAAAATCAAACGGGCCAGCCAGGGACAGTTCGAGATAAACGACCGGGACAGTAATACCCCCTATATCAAGAAAATCAGGATCGTTTCTACCGTAGAATATTATCTTTCCGATTAGACCAGGGTAGCTGAAAAACGCCTGATTCAGCGGCAGCACTGCCATTTTAAGCGAAGCTTTGCAGTCTGGATCTCCTGGCCTCGCTGATGGCCTGGATTGCCTTGAAATTTTCCGCCTCCCCCCCGGACCGCGAGCATCCCTACGGCCATGGGGATGACATCGAAACCCGGATCAAGAGGCAATTTCCAGGGGCGCTGGTCCACATTCACCCTGAGCCTTGTCTGAAGAGCGATAATCGCTGCCTCTCTGAGACCTGTACCTGTCCTTTCCGTCTGGACATCACTCTACTGGCCTCAGAGCCCTCGCCCCCACCCCAAGCCCGCGTCAGGATAATAACTGGTGATCTTAAGTATAGTGGCGATATCTGCTGGTTGGAAGAGTAAGATCGGAGATAGAGCAACTTGAAGCAATCGGAAATTTTGACGCCGACTTCAGTAGCTTAATCCGGCGGATTTAAATATCTAAGGGACGCCCATAGATCTGGCTCAGGATCTCCCGGCCGCCGCGCTGAAGCAGGGTGTCGGCCAGGCTAGTTCCCAGGTCTTCAGCGTCCTCGGGGTTCCCGGTGAGCCGGTCTCGGAGCAGCACACGCCCCTCGGGGTCGCTGATCAGCCCCTCCAGGTTCAGGCGGCCCTCGGCTAGCAATCCCAGGCCCGCCACCGGCACCTGACAGCCCCCCTCCAGCCGGGCCAGAAAGGCGCGTTCGGCCCGGACCGCCACCCGGCTGGCCGGATCATCCAGACAGGCCACCAGGTTCAGGGTTTGGGTGTCCGGGCCCCGCAGTTCCAATCCCAAGGCTCCCTGGCCGATGGCCGGCAGCATCTGCTCCGGCGGCAAGTAGCAGGTAATCAGATGCTTAAGCCCCAGTCGGTTCAGGCCGGCGACGGCCAGGATAATGGCATCGAGATTCTCCTCGGCGAGCTTGCGCAGACGGGTTTCAACATTACCCCGTAAGGGCAAGATCTGTAAGTCGGGACGATGATGAAGTAGTTGGGCCCGGCGCCGCAGGCTGCTGGTGCCGATCCGGCCTCCTGCCGGAATGTCGTCCAGTCGCTGATAACGATGGGAGATCAGGGCGTCCCGCCAATCTTCACGCGCCGTGATGGTGCTGATCATCAAGCCCTCGGGCAGTTCGGCCGGCACATCCTTCATGCTGTGCACCCCCAGGTCCACACCCCCGGCCAACAGGGCCTGCTCGATTTCCTTGGTGAACAGGCCCTTGCCGCCTACCTGGGCCAGAGGCACGTCTAGAATTTTATCACCGGTGGTTTTGATAATGGTTAGACTCACCGTTAAGTGGGGGTGCTGGGTCTCTAACTCGGCCTGGACCCAGCGGGCCTGGGCCAGGGCCAGGGGGCTGCCCCGGGTACCGATGCGGAGTTGGGGAGTCATGGTTGGCGTGGTGCGCAGGCCATAATTGCAATAATGGCGGTAATTTCTTTTTAGTTTCTGTGACTCTGCGCCTCTGTGGAAGAGTTTTTCAACCACAGAGACACCAAGACACCAAGAATTTAGGATGATGCTGAACTCTTCAAACGCTGTTGGACATTGGGAAAGTACTCGGCCTTGGTGTGCGGCAAAAACAGGGCCGCGACGTACTGGTCCATAAAACCGGGAGTTTCCGAGAGCTCAAAATTGGTCATCATCAGGGCGACGCGGCGCTCCTCCTCCAGCATCTCCCGGGAGAAGGCCACGCAGGTCGCTCCGAGTAATGAGCCATTGCCGACAAAATGAAATCTATCCAGGGGCAGGTCAGGCATGAGCCCGATGGTAATGGCATTTTCGATATTGATGAAATTCCCGAAGGCCCCGGCCAGAATCACCTGTTCCACATCCTGGATACTCAGGCCGATGTTCTCCAGTAAGGTTAGGTAACCGGCATACATCGCCCCCTTGGCCCGCATCAGATTATCAATATCCACTTCGCTCAGGGTCAGGTCCTGGTTGATCTGGGTATCAGCGGCCCAGGCCAGGACATATTCCCGACCATCTTCGCCCAGCCGCAGGCGGGGGGTGTCCAGATTTTCCCGAAATCTGCCATTGGGGTCGATAAGCCCGGTTTCCATCAGGGCGGCCAGGATATTGATCAGGCCGGAACCACAGATGCCCTTGGGTTTGACCATGCCGATGGTTATCAACATCGGTTCGGCATTTGCCGGATTAATGCTGATATCCTCAATCGCTCCCTGGGTGGCGCGCATGCCGAAGCGGATGCCGCCCCCTTCAAAGGCCGGGCCCGCGGAACAGGCCGCACAGGCCATCCACTCCTGGTTGCCGACCACGATTTCGCCGTTGGTGCCAATATCGATGAACAGGGTTAACTTGCTCTCCTGATACATCCCCGAACCCAGCACTCCCGAGACAATGTCGCCACCCACGTAGCTAGAGACTGAACTGATACAATAGACAAAGACATGCTCTTCAACGTCTAGGCCCAGATCCCGGCCCCGGACCGGCGGCACCATGCAGGTAGTCGGGGTATAAGGGGCCAGGCGGATGTATTTCGGCTCCAGGCCCAGGAAAAGATGGGTCATCGTGGTATTAGCGGCCAGGGTCAGGTGGGAAATATCCTGCCGCGCCACCCGATGTTGTTTTAACAGGCTGTTAATAACATGATTGATGGTGCTGACCACCAACTTTTGCATCTTGTCCAGGCCCTCGGGCTTCTGGGCATAGACAATGCGGCTGATAACATCTTCGCCATAGCTAATCTGGGCATTGTAATCCGCGGCTTCGCCAATGATCTTACCTTCGGTCAACTCCAGCAACTGGCCCCAAACCGTGGTGGTGCCGATGTCAATGCTAATGGCATAGTGATTACCAGTAGTATCGCCGGGCTCGACATCGACCAGTCGGGGTTTGCGGGAACGCCGCTGGGCAAAATCGAGCACCGCGGTGACTTCAAAATCCTTTTCTCTTAAAACTCGGGCTAACTTGCGGAGTAGAAAGAAATCCAGGGTAATGTTATCAATCCCGTGGTTTTTGCGGAGGCCCTCCCGCAAGCGCCTTAGATCACAGACGTTGTCGGCCAGAGTGGGAGAAGGCAATTTGACAAATTTTTTCTCAAAGGCAGGATGGTAGCGGCCGCTGGCCTGAAGTTCGGCAATATCAAACGGTAGGGGCCGCAAGCGCGCCTGCTTGGGCTTGAGTCGCAAGACCTTGCGGTCCAACAGTGATTCCGGTGGGATGCGGACGACGACATCGGAGAGCACCCGTGACTGGCAGGCCAGTCGATATCCCAACCGCCAGTCCTCATCACTCTGAGTAACGCCGCGCTGGCTGTCTAATTCTCCCTGTTCCAGGAGAACCTTACATTTGCCACAGACCCCTTCGCCGCCACAGGAGGCATTGATATGAACCCCGGCCTCCATGGCGGCACGTAAAAGATTTTCTCCTTCGTCGACCTCGATGGTAACGTTATAGGGTTGGAAACGAACCTTCTTTTTCACAGACATCGTAATATACTATCAGATCTTCGCTTGCACCAGTATAGTTTTGAGCCGAGTAAGGGTTAAGAAGGTTATTTAAAGCCCCGAAAGCCGCAGGCATAACCCGGATGGCCTTTCAGACGTTCCAGCAGTTTGGTGAGAAATTTGACGGCTTCGGCTTTATCTTGATCAATAACAATACCTTGAATTTCCAACTGGTCTTTAGCGGAGAACACTATCTGTTTGCCTTCCATGTTGGGCCTCCTTTAAATATGAGTGAGGTCTAATAAATAGCTTAGTTTGTTTATGTAGTTAAACTACTTTGGGGCCACAGGCGTGCCCGGGATGGCCCTTGATGCGATCCAATAAATTGGCCAGATAGCGCAGAG